>QNXU01000079.1 GCA_003973485.1 Bacteroidota bacterium
ATGCACTAAAATACCCGATTTTCTTTAGCCAACTCATTACAAATAGTTTTATGGAAGTATAAAATAATCTGTCTAAAATAGGGTGTTTAACCCTATAAACCAATTAGGAAGGGAAATAATTCTCAACTTTTAAAGCTATTATTCTTTTAAAAACTTTTTGAATTCATCTGTATTAAAATTACTCATTCCTTCTTTCTGGAAAGCTATTTCACCATTTTTAATCACAAAAGTTGTGGGCAATATTTGCGATTGTAACTGAGCAGGGCTTTTTAATTCCTGAAAAATGGGCAGTTGATAATCCTTTTTATCTTTGAATTTGATGGCCTTGTTGAAGTCATTGTCTTTTGAAACCATTAAAAAGACCACGTCAGGATTATCTTTTAATTGAAGGTAAAGTTTTTCAATATGAGGCATTTCGCCCAAGCAGGGAGGACACCAAGTAGCCCAATAATTGATAAAAATTGTTTTGTCTTTGAGTTCACTATAAGCTATTCTTTTGCCTTCTGGAGTGATCAGTATGCCATCAAAATTGAAAGGTGTTTTATCTTCTTCTTCAATGGAAGGAGTGAAAATATGCGTAGCCAGTAGCCAAGATTGAATTTTTCCCATTACTGGAGTATGCCAACCTGTGAGGTATAAAGTCCCAAAAATAGCAATCATCACGCCCCAACTACTTGCTTCCTTTTTCCAATTTATTTTTTTACTCATTATCTATTTTAGAAATTATATTGTTGATAAATTCTTTATCAGAATCAATAAATTTTAACTCCGTTGAAATAAGATAGTTGTGTATATGAATTAAATTTTCATAATTGGCTTCTTGAATGTGTTTAGGGATTTTGAAGAGTCTTTCATCATCTTTTTGAATTGCAGCATCTGGACGGTTAAATAAATAGGGCTGTAAAGTTTTATTACAACTGATGGCAATTTTTTCAATATTGTAATAATCGTCCCATTCCGCAATCTTCTCATTGATTTGCTCAAAAAAATAATCAGTTCCGGCTAATCTCACTCTTGATCCTGCCTTAGATTTTCCTTTGGTTTTAAGATGTTTGATTTGACTTTTTCCCTGCTTTTGGCGAACCATATAGGCTTTGACCATTTTATGCTCTACTATTTGGTTTTCCTCTGAAAAAGCCAAAGCAGCTTCTCCAGAATGAATGATTATTACTAGAAAATTTGCGGGAACTAATTGGTGTTGTTGGAAACTAATGCAATAGGGAAGTCTGATAGAAACATTAGCTTTTTTGCTATTAATATCTATTTGATGCTTTGAATTTGAATATTTAATTTCGCCTAAATTTAATTTTATCGCCTCAATTATTTCTTCCAATTCTTCCTGATCAAATATTTTGAGAATACTTTTCTGGTCTGCCATAGGGGGGATGATTAAATTGAAAGAAAGCTATATCCTTAATTTACTACCTTTTTAATTGCATTATTGATGATTTCACAAGCTTTTTCAATTTCTCCATCAGTAATTGTGAGGGGAGGGGCAATTCTGAAACTATTAGGACAGGAAAGAAACCAAAAGCAAATGACACCATTTTCTAAACATTCTTTTACAATTTCATTAACTATTTGGTCTGTTTCAAACTCAAAAGCAAACATTAATCCCTTTCTTCTAACTTCAATTATGGCAGGATTTGAAATTAATTTTTCAATCTTTGCACCTTTTCGCTCTACTTCTTCAAGGAAATTTCCTTCCAAAATTACTTCAATTGTTGCCACAGCTGCAGCACAACTCATTGGGTTTCCTCCAAAAGTGTTGATATGACCAAGCATAGGATTATTCGTAAATAAATCCATATAGTCTTTTTTTGCAATGAAAGCACCAAGTGGTAATCCTCCGCCCAATGCTTTTGCTGTGCATAGTATGTCTGGTTCAACTCCGAAATGTTCAAATGCAAAGAGTTTACCTGTTCTGCCAATTCCAGACTGTATTTCATCCATTATAAGCAATGCGCCAGTTTCAATACACCTTGCTCTTAATGCTCCAAGGAATTTCTTTTCAGGGATTCTAACACCAGCATCTCCTTGAATTGTTTCAATTACAACACATGCTGTTCTTTTGGTAATTAAATTTAAATCTTCAAAATTATTTAATCTTAAGAATCCGACATCGGGTAGGAGTGGTCTAAATCTATACTTTTTATTTTCATTGGAAGAAATACTTAATGCACCGTGTGTACTTCCATGATAGGCGCCTTTAAATGAGAGCATTTCTGTCCTTCCCGTTACTCTTTTTGCAAGTTTCAAAGCACCTTCAATAGATTCAGCTCCACTGTTGCAGAAATACACGCTATTTAGATGCTGAGGCAGATTATCAATAAGTAATTTTGCTAATTTATTAACAGAAGATTGCACATACTCACCATAAACCATGATGTGCATGTGCTTTTCCAATTGTTTTTTTACGGCATCTACTACTTTTGGGTGTTGATGCCCTAAATTACTTACAGCCACACCTGAAATTAGATCCATATAAGATTTACCATCTGTAGTGTGTAAATATATGCCATTAGCACTTTCCACTTCCAGTAAAAAGGGAAAAGGAGAAGTTTGTGCAATATTATTTAGAAATATGTCTTTATCGGTAGGCTCCAATTTGATTGAATTATGCGTTAGCTAATTTATCAACTAATTCAATGTATTCTTTCATTGCTTCTTCAGAAGGTTTGCCTTTTAGTTCTTCCCATGCATTATATTTTGCAATGGCTTTAAAATCGAATCCACCGGGTCTTTCTCCTTTTACATCTCCTTCATCTCCTTGTTTGTAAAGTGCATACAACTTTAATAATTCTTCATTAGAAGGTCTTTCCTTAATATCTGTTTTAGAGCGCTCAGCTGCATTTTTAAAATCTTCTTGTAAACTCATATTTTTATTTTTAAAACTTCTGTAAAATTAAAAAAGTCAACCTATAAATATAGATTGACTTTGAAATTATTGTGATTGATATTAATTATCTTTTATTCAAATCAACATAAGATCTTAGGTTTTCACCAGTGTAAACCTGTCTAGGTCTTCCAATAGGCTCATTGTTCTCTCTCATTTCTTTCCACTGTGCAATCCAACCAGGTAAACGGCCTAAAGCAAACATAACGGTGAACATCTCAGTTGGAATTCCCATTGCTCTGTAAATAATACCTGAATAGAAATCAACATTAGGATAAAGCTTTTTCTCTACGAAATACTCGTCTTTTAATGCAATAGCCTCTAATTCTTTGGCAATGTTCAATAATGGGTCATCAACGCCTAATTGATCTAGTACATCGTCAGCCGCTTTTTTGATGATTTTGGCTCTTGGGTCAAAATTCTTATATACTCTATGCCCAAAGCCCATTAAACGGAATGGGTCATTTTTATCTTTTGCTTTAGCAATGAATTTGGCAGTGTCACCACCAGCATTCTGAATTTGCTCCAACATTTCTAATACAGCTTGATTAGCACCACCATGAAGAGGTCCCCAAAGAGCATTGATACCAGCAGAAATTGAAGCATATAAACTTGCTTGAGAGCTACCTACTACTCTAACTGTAGATGTAGAACAGTTTTGTTCATGATCAGCATGTAAAATCAATAAAGTATCTAATGCCTTAGCAACAACTGGATTAGCTTTATACTTTTCAGCAGGCAGCGCAAACATCATTTTTAAGAAGTTCGAACCATAATCCAACTCATTATCAGGATAATTAACAGGATGTCCAATTTGATTTTTGAATGCCCAAGCTGCGAAAGTAGGCATTTTAGATAATATTCTGATTATACTTAAATCAACTTCTTTTGCGGATCTATTTGGGTCTAAAGATTCAGGATAGAATGCCGTTAATGAACATACTAATGAAGATAAAACTCCCATAGGGTGAGCATTAGAAGGGAAACCATCTAATATTTTTTTGATATCTTCATGAACCAAAGTATGAGTTGTGATTTCATTTTGGAAATGTTCCAATTGAGATTTTGTTGGTAACTCACCATAAATCAACAAATAAGAAACTTCAAGAAATGATGATTTTTCTGCTAGTTCCTCAATAGAATATCCTCTGTATCTTAAGATTCCTTCCTCACCATTTAGGAATGTTATCGCACTTTTGGTAGAGCCAGTATTTTTAAAGCCTGGATCAATAGTAATGAGTCCACTTTCAGCTCTTAGTTTACTAATATCAACAGCAATTTCTTTTTCGCTGCCTTCAATAACTGGTAAGTCGTAATCTTTTCCTGCGTATGATAATTTTGCGTGATCTGACATGTATAATCTAATTATATTAAATGTTGAAACAATGGTTTAATAATTCACGAAATTAAGTAAAAAATTACTTTAATAAAACTGGGCTTATATAATCGCAAATTATTAATTCTATATTAGAAATATTATTCAATTGAAATAACGCTAGTAGGATAATATGGTTTAGAAAAATATGACCTTTTTTACTTCAGTCTTTTAGTTGATTATCACAACTTTTTGTCTATTTAATTTGCCCTCTGAATTTTTAGTGATGATATGATAAACACCAGAAGCAAAACCCGTTAAATTTAACTCTGCTTGTATTGACCCTTTATTAACGCTAGTGTTTTTGAGTATTTTACCACTATTATCTAAAATAAATATTTTTAAGTCAGAATTTAAAACTTTACTAAAGGTCATATTAATTTTTCCTCTACTTGGGTTTGGATAAACATTTATATCAAGTGATTCAAATTCATTATCAACACTTAATACTGTACCAGACATTTTTGGCTGATTTATGTCTTGCATCTGTACTTCAAGTATACTATTAGTATTTCTATCTTGCAATACAGAGACAATAGCTAAATCTTCAAAATATATTGATGTTACATCCCATTCGAAAGTAGTTGTGGTTATTTCTGAGAGTTCATCCATATTTATACCATTAATAGTTGGTATTATCTTTCTTACAATATTATTGAATTCAGCAGTTGGATTTGGATTTTTCTCAACTATAAAGAAATATGAAATAAGACTTGATAAAGTATCTTTGTTTGGTTTTAAAGTTGCATTAAACCTTACTGTATGCTTATCTGCATCTTCATCTATTTCAATATCAATTAAATCACTAGGTTCAAGTAATGATCTTCTTGTGATTTTTTTATGCAATTCTTCTGAAAGTTCATTATTTGAGTTCAATTTGTTACCTGTGAAAATTTCACCATCAATAACAAGTTTAGGGCTTTCCTCAATACTGTAAATACTAGCTCTTGAATCCAACTCAATTGAATTCCTACGGTTAATGGAATCTGGTTTAGGGATAGATATATGGAAATTTAATGGTATTAGATCACTACCTACTTCAGAAGTAAGGATGTTTCCAATATTATTTCGATTGGTGAAATAGTCATCACTTAAGTTAGTGTTAGTAAAGTTTTCAAATAACACCAATTTTTGCCTTTCACCAAGGTAGAAATTATCGATTGCCATTCCTAAAGATTCTTCATCATAATCATTACTAGCAAAGGTTATTCTGAAGGTTATGTTAGCTTCATTTTTCAAATGATCAAGTGTATGAGCAACCCTAGTCCAACTATAAGGGATTTGATTTACTTCATCATTGGCGTTTGAATTATCTGCCCAAGCTTGACCATCATCATTTTGATCTGAGTCGAATAATTCGGTGTTTTCATCACTATACCAGTTTAGCTCATCATCTACATCACCAAGAAGTATCCATTCTCCATCACCTAAATTATATTCAACTCTTGCACCTGATCTATCACCATCTTGGAAATCAAGGAACATATCAAATGATAAAGTAGGACGGTCTAAGCTTGTTAAATCAAAAGTTGGTCCAACCAGATACGAACGTTCATTTTCCTTATAACCAGCCAATCCGTCAACTGATGTCATCCAATAGTTAGAGTTATTTATTTCATTATCAAAACTTGTACTGCTGCTATTATATACCCAAGAACTTTCAGTGCTAGAACCATCATTTACAGTAAACCATCCAGCTGCATCAGTTTCGAAAGTTTCAAAATAAGGAAGATCAGCTGCAGTAATAGCAGGCACTATATTGATTGTTTTTTCCACGGTTACAGAACATCCATACTCATCAATAGCGGTTAGAGTTATGTCATAAGTGCCTGCTTGTGTATAGTTGTGTTCAATACTTTTATCTGTGGTAGTAGCTAAAGGAGAACCATCGCCAAATGACCAAATGTATTCTTGAACAGTAATAAAAGCTAACTCCTCTTCTATGGTGAATGAAGTGCCTGGTTGACCTGAATTTGTAACTTTAATATTATCTACATTGAAATCTATTGATTCAATATTTCCTACATTAACTTGTATTGTTTTTGTTTCTAGACAACCTAATTCAAATTCCCATGTAACATCGATTTCTTTAAGACCAGGGCTATCGAATGTAATGGTATCACCATTTATTCTTGCATTATCTACTTGAGAATAAGATAATTCGCCTATTATGCTATCATATTCATTTTCATAATATGTTAAGTCTTGAATTACAATAGCATAATCTCTACCACAAACTTTCGATTCTTGTATTTCAAATTGTGGTTTAGGGAGTTTAATAATTTCAACACTAGAAGTTGATAGACAACCAGTTGCTGGGTCTAGAATTTCAAATGAAACAGTTGTAGTGTCTGTTACATCCTCATTGCTAGGATTGAAAATTGGAATACCCTCAGCATTAAATTCAACACCATTTCCATCAAATTCTCCTATCACATTCCTTTCATCTGGTACTAATTCAACCCCTGGCTGATTGTAGCAAACAATGTATTTATTACCATCTTCAAATGCATTATTAACTCTAAAAGCTGCGCTTAGTCCGTTTGTTACCGTTACGGTTACTTCATCTGTATTAACACATCCATTTGCATTTGTTACAGAATAAGTGATGGTGTAAGGTCCTCCAACTGTAGCGCTATCTGGATAGAAATAGTATCTCTGATCCTCACTACTGTAAGAAACACCTGGCCCGTCAAAAACAACATCTGGACTACTATAGTTGATGTTGTTGCCTGTCAATGCAAGTCTTCCATTTCTCACACAATATTGACCAGTAGGGAATGGGTTTTCTGTAATTAAAGCTGTAGGTAATTCATCAATAGTTACATTTACTTGGTCAGATATTGCTGTACATGGCCCTACAGACCCATCTGGATCATTTGAAGTGAAAGTGAAAGTAATTGTAGCACCATTTTCAATTTCACCTGGTGATGGTGTATAAAAGGTACTTAGTGAATTTCTATTGTTAAATGTTCCTTCACCACCAGACCATGAACCACTACTAGCTCCTTTGGCAATTGAAGCTTCAAGAAGTACGGATGCACCTTGACAAACAATTGTATCAGCACCTGCAAAAACAAAAGCATCTGGATTAATAACTACAGGTAAAGTATCTCTTAAACCTACACACAAGCCATTATTTAGTGTTGGTCTAATATAATAAAATACAGTATCCCTCTCACCGGTAGTTTTATTATTTGTTAGGGTTTCAATTAACTGTGTGCCTGATCCAGCAGTAGCTCCAACATTATTAGGTGAAACCTCCCATTCATAAATTACATCTTCGCCATTAACATTTACATTATTGGTTGTTCCAAGTGCAATTTCAAAACTGCTTCCACTACAGACAACTCTTTCTGTAGGAAGTGGTTGTAAATTTAGTTCAGGATAAACCGAAATTGTTAAAATTGAAGATTCTCCTGCACAATTGCCATTTAATGTATTAATACTGTATTCTACAGTTTGAATTGTATTAGTATTATTAATTAAGTCAAGGCTAATATCACCTGTTCCGGAAGGAAGCACTCCATTTACTCCACCTGGATTTGATAATAGATTCCAGTTAAACTGAGTAGCAGCAATATTTGCGGACGGATTAAAATTAAATGTATCACCAGAACAAGTGGTTTGAGAAAAGTCTACATCTGGGGTTGTAATTATTGGTAAAGGTTTTACTCTTACTTCAAATGTTTTTGAAGGTCCTGTGCAGCCATCTATAACAGCATAAACTTCAATAGTGGCAACGTTATCATTAGTTGTACTTACAGAATTAGCAAAGAAATTACTTGCGGTAATTTTATCGGTTGTGGTTCCAGATGGATTATTAACTCCAATTGATGTGTTAGAGTTTGTCCAATAGTATGTAACATCACCACTTGCATTTGAAGTAGAAGTATTGGTACTAAAAGAAATATTTGCTTCTTCATCATCACAGAATATTATATCTGTATTAGTGATTACTGGAGCTGGTTTTATACTGATTTTGAAAGAATCTGCAACACTTAGACAAGCATTTCTTGCGCTATAATATTTAACATATCCAATGATTTCCTCTCCAGTTAGATTATTAGCTGCTTGGAAACTTGGTAAATTTCCGCTTCCTGAGGTAGGTGTTGCATCTCCTATAAGAAGCGGATTGGTTATTTCCCATGCAAATGAGCCTGTTCCTACATCATGGCTAAATGTTTGCCCTGCAATAGTTTCATTAGGACAAACTGAAGCCCGGTCAGGTAATGAACTTATTACTGGTCTGTATTTTAATGTGAGTGTAAATGTTTCCACATTAGTACATCCATTTTTCTCTGCATTTAACGAAATAGTGGCAGTTTGATCTACTCCAGTTGTATTCACAGCTGTTGTAAATTCAATATTATTATTTATTATAGAAATATTACCATTTATTAAACTATTATCCGAAATAGAAACATTTAAATTTGGATTAGGTAAATCCACAGTGAAAGGAATGGATACAAATTCCTCAGAACATAATTCTAAATCAGAAATAGTTGAAATTACAGGAGTTGGTTTTAAAATTATTGTAAAAACCTCATCCGGACCGATACAACCATTATTGATAGGAGTTACACGAATATTAGCTGTTATATCTGCCCCAGTTGTATTTGATGCTGCGGTAAAGGATATATTATTACCTGATCCAGAAGCAGCTAGACCAATTGATGTATTATCATTCACCCAGCTATAAGAGGTCGTAGCCCCTAAACTATTACCAAAAGTAACTGTAAAAGCATCACCAGCACATAATTCTTCATCTGTTACTGCATTCATAATAGGGGTAGGCTTTAATCTAATTTGGAAATTCATCTGGTCGCTTATACAACCATCCCAAGTACTGGTTACGGTAATATTTGAAGTTATTGTTGAGGTGGAATTATTATTTTTTGCTGTAAAAGAAGGAATATTTCCTGTTCCCGAACCAGCAGGTAAGCCAATAGCAGATGAATTAGTAGCGGTCCATGTTATAGAACTATTTCCTGAAGAATTATCCGTTAAAATAATTTCTGGAATAATGTCATCTGCACATATTTCCAAATTTGGTTGACTATCTATAATCGGTTTTGGTTTTACAATTATTGTAAAGGTTTGTGGTGCACTTTCACAACCATCTTTAGAAGCAGTAACCGAAATATTACTAATAAAATCTACTCCGCTAAGATTTTCATTTGCATTTACATTAATATTTCCAGTTCCAGAAGAAGGGATTCCAGTGGAAGTATCATCATTTGTCCAGTTAAAGGTTGCTCCAGGCACATCACTGGTGAAGGCGGTTACTATATTGTCAAATGAACAAACTTCAAAATCTGCTATTGGATCAACTTCAGGTTCAGGTAGTAAAGTTATTGTGAAGGTTTTTTCTACACTTTCACATCCATTTAAAATTGCTGAATAAGTGAAGTCACTTGTGATTGGATTTCCTGAAAAGTTTGATGCAGCAGTAAAACTTATATTTCCATTTCCTGAAGATGATAAACCTACACCTATAGCAGGATTAGTGTTTGACCATTCAAATACTTCACCTGTCGTATTAGCATTGAAATTTACATTTGCAGTTTCTCCAGGGCAAACAAAAATATCGTTTACTTGATCAATTTGCGGAGTAGGTTTTACTTCTATTTCAAAAGTTTCACTTAAACTATTACATCCATTTAATGTATAATCAACTGTGACAGTTGAAATAATACTTGTGCCAGAAGTATTTGGCTGAGCTGTAAAAGCAGGAAAGTCACCATTTCCGCTAGCAGCAATACCTAATTGAGTGGCATTTGTTACATTCCAGCTAAATGCCCCACCCGATAAATCAGCTGAGAAAGGAATTGATGGCTGTGAATCTGTAGGACAAAGACTGATATTTGTTACAGGATTGATTACCGCCACCGGTTTAATTGTTAAGGTAAGCTGATCCGAAACATCCCCGCATGGACCTGCTCTATTTCCTGTTAAGGTTAATGTTATTGGACTGTTCGTTAAATCGGTTGGTCCAGGTGTATAAACTGGTCTTAATATGTTTTCGTCATCAAAAGTACCATCACCAGATGTCGTCCAAGTCAAGTTATCTGCATTATCTTGGGAAGGAAGGGTATTAATGCTAGAAAGATCAAGTACTTCACCGTCACAGATTTCTTCATTAGAACCAGCATCTAGTACTATTTGAGGATCCACAGTAAAATCAACTTGGGCTTTATCAAAACAATTGGTCGCTGATAAAGTCACGCGAGCATAATAAGTTGAATTATTATTGATAGTTGTACTGTTTACATTACTTACTGGATTAGTAAGACTGCTATTGGTAAACCAATCAATTGTAACATTAGCTAAGTTTTCAGTAGTTATTGAAGAATTATACGAGCTTAAGTCAAGGGTAACACTTCCACCTCCTGCATTATCTTCACATAACGTGTATGCTTGATTTACTACTGTTGGAAGATTTCTAATTGTAATTACTTTGGTTTTTACATCATCCGAACAGCTTGAATTTGATTGAGCAATAAATTCGAATGTCACATCCCCAAAATATGATCCATCTGGTGTAAAAACTGCCTCATAGCTTCCTGAATTATTTGCTGTTCCAGATAGAGTACCTGAATTCTCAATAACAGTTCCCTGACCACTTTGTATTATCCATTGACCAGCGGAAGCTCCATTGTTTACTGTTCCGGCTAATGTTATTGGTTCAGATATACAAACCTCAGATGGGGTAGGAGTTATGGTTGCTACTGGTAGTTCAGAAATAGTTAGCGTAATATCAGAGGAAACAGCTGCACAAGATCCATTCCCATTAGCCGTTAAGGTTAAGGTAACCGAACCAGCGGTTTTATCATCCGCAGAAGGGGTGTATACTGGAAGAAGCGCAGTATTATCATCGAATGAACCTGTGCCAGAAGAAGCCCAACTTAAAGAAGAGAACTCAGCAGCGGAAGCAATAGTGGTAGCCGAAGCTAAATCAAAAGCAGCCTCAGAGGCACAGACTTCACTATCGGAACCAGCATCCACGACCGGAATAGGGGTAATGGTTAGCGTCAT
>QNXU01000401.1 GCA_003973485.1 Bacteroidota bacterium
TTCAAAAACGGGAATTCCCTCTTCAATTTTTTTACAAATAAAAAGCTGGTTAGATCCTTTTAAAATTTCATGGTCGCCTACTACATTCACGTAAATATCAAGCATTCCATCCTGATTAATATCCACTACAGATGCCCCAGTTGACCAATAACCTTCTCCAGTTATTCCTGCTTTTTTGCTAACATCCTTAAATTTGAAATCTCCTTGATTTAAAAAGAGTTTATTTTCACCCATATTGGATGTGAAGAATAGATCTACTAATCCATCATTATTGAAATCTCCAGCGGCAACTCCTCCTCCATTATAGAAATACATATAATCAAAAAAGGAAAAATCAGTAGTTTGCTTTAAAGTATTCTCAAAATGTAGTCCCGTTTTTTCCGCATCCAATAATTCAAAATAGGATTCTTTAGAATCAGTACAAGAAATTATGGAAGTTAAAAAAACAAGTAATAAAAAGCTGTTTACTAAATAATGAAAATCAATTTTGAAACTGTTAATTGTTGCTTTGTATGATATCATTTTATTTTCTGATTTTAAATAGAACAGGATTATCATTATTAATTCCAATAAGAAGATGTTCTTGCTTTTGTATTTTCAATGGATTTAAAGAGCGAACATTTCCGTGTAATCCTAAGCTTTTATATTCATCTACTATGTTAAAAGTACCTTTGCCATCACCAAACAGCACTAAGCCGTCATTGGCATCTAATTTTCCGTATTGAGGTTTAAAATCCGATTCATTTCCAGCTAAAATTAAATCTGGATTTCCATCTTGGTTTACATCCATTATTTCTATAGCATGAATGGCTGAAAACTGTGCTTCAACTGGAAGATTTGCTTTTTTAAATTCGCCATTACCCTTATTTAGCATAACCACAGTTTGAAAAGTATTGACTGATTTGAATGATGCATCATTTATTTTTTCTGAACCGAATAAATCTTCCATTGATTTGGTGCCATAATCTTTATATTTCAAACTTTGCTTTTTCAAAAATGGAAGTTGAGAAATCATCTCTCCTTTTTGTTGAATCGGCATATCATTACCCTCAATTGTTCTGCTTAAAACTTTATCCTTATCGCCATTAGAATCAAAATCTTCTAACCAAAGTTTAACAGGCATTTCATTGGTAGCAGAAAAGTAAAAATTATCTCCCCTATTGCCTAAAACCAAATCAGGTAGACCATCATTATTTAAATCACCTATTTCAAGAGCATTCCACCAACCTCTAAATTTCTGTAAAGGATTATCTAATCTCCTAAGTTGTTTCCCAGCAATTTCAAATATTTCGATGCCCATCCATTCACCTGAAAGAATTATATTTTGATTTCCATTTTGATCAATATCAATGACTTCAGCATCCGTAATCATTCCTAAACCATCTAAGTCTTTTGCTCTTCGGATTGTCATATCCTTAAAGTTTCCAGCCCCATCATTTTCAAGTAAAAAACTCTTAGGACTTATACCGTAATCTTGTGGAACAGAACGACTCCCCACAAATAAATCTAAATCTCCATCTTCATCATAATCGAAACTTAAAGCAACAGCAGTGTTAAATCCTGTTTCAGGAATTGCATTAGGTTGTAATTCAAAATTACTGGAAGTGTTTTGAATAAACAGTTTGTCATGAAAACCACCATTAGCTTGAGTTTTGTGATTTCCTCCATATCCAAAATAAATGTCTAACAAACCATCTTTATTAGCATCAAAAGCATGAATTGCTGTCACCTCATTTTCAAAATCATTAATTTCAATAGATTTGAACTGACCATTGATCTGCTGATAATTGACTGTAGTTGTCTGCCCTACCGCTCCACCTATTATTACATCATCTAAACCGTCATTATTCAAATCAACCACCTCTATTGCAGGCCCTTCTTTGGACAACATACGCATAATTAAACCCTCATAATAAAAATCTACATGATTATCTTCTTCATGTGGTTTAAAAGCATTATGAACTTGTTGAAAATACTGTTTACTCTTTTCATTTAAAAAAACATTTTCGGTATTTTCCTTCACATTCTCTTCACTTTCGTAGTTGATGGATAATAAAGTATCAATTGGAGGATTATTGATTATGCTACTCAATTTATTAGGCCAAATCACTTTTATAGAGTCGATTTTTGAAATTTCTCCTAAACCAAAATGAAGATTGTAATCAACGGAAGATTGAAACCCTCTACTTGGCATCATTTGTCTGTAGAATTGGTTTCCTTTTGCAAAAACTTGAACTTTCGCACCAATAGCATCACGATTTGGTTTTTCAAATTCCAATGCTACTTTTAAAAAATGAGTGCTATCCGTTTTAGCATTGCTTTTATATATTGTTGAAGGATGATTTAGATTATTAACTATGATGTCAAGACTTCCATCATTATTCAAATCAGCAAAAGCTGCTCCATTTGAGAAGGTTTCCTGGCCCAAGCCCATTTCTGTTTCTTTACTATCAAACTGTAAGTTACCTTGATTGATAAACATTTTATTAGCCTGTGGATTACTCGGCATTTTAGCGAGTATGTCCTCCATCTTGTCTTTTTTACCAGTCAACACCATCCTTTGCACTACATCATTTGCAAAGAAATCCATAAAATCGGCATCCGTAACATCTTGATAAACACCATTACAAACAAATATGTCATTATATCCATCCATATTGGCATCAAACATGAGAGCTCCCCAACTCCAGTCGGATTGCGCTACACCAGCAAACCAAGCAATTTCATGAAAGCTGCCATTTCCAGTATTCAACTGTAATGCATTATGCATGTATTGATGATAGAAATCTCTTCTAAGTTTAAGTTGATAGGTATTATAATCCTCAAACTGCAATTTCTGTTTAATGAGTTGATCGGTTTCTGGAATCATTTCAGTAGTAAAAATTTCAGGGTAGCCATCATTATTAATATCAGCTAAATCAGCTCCCATAGAAGCCAAACTCATGTGTCCCATCCATTTTTTGCTATCTTCTGAAAATGTCCCATCACCTTGGTTGATATAGAGATAATCCCTTTCAAAGAAATCGTTAGAAACATAAATGTCTTGAAGATGATCACCATTTACATCTCCTACCGTTACTCCAAGACCAAAACCAATTAAAGATCCATAAATTCCTGCTTCCCTGCTAACATCTACGAATTTACCATTGTCATTACGAAGTAATTTATCTCCTCCGCCTTTTACAAAATCTTTTACATCCCAGTCTTCAGCATATAAATCTCTTTTATTACTGTTGTTAAGTGTGTTTACTGGAATAAATGAGTTATTTAAAATATAAACATCTAAATCGCCATCTCCATCATAATCAAAAAAAGCTGCATGGGTAGTATAACCTGGTTCATCCAAACCATATTCAGATGCTTTCTCTGTGAAAGTATTGTCTCCATTATTGATAAATAATTCATTTACAGGTTCACTGCCTTCTTGGTAACCTGCATTACTTATATAAATGTCTTTAAAGCCATCTTGATTGAGATCTATAATACTTACACCCGTGCTCCAGCCACCATAGCCTTTCAAACCAGCGCTTTCAGTAATGTCTTCAAATTGAAAATTTCCTTTATTGAGGTATAGTTTATTATTGACTTGGTTGCCTGTGAAAATAACATCTTGAAGTCCATCATTATTAATGTCAATGATGCCTACTCCACCTCCATTATAGAAATTGCGGTAAGAAAAAATATTGAATTTATCTTTATTCTCTACATTATTAAGAAAAGTTATTCCTGTTTTAGTAGAATCAAGTAATTCAAAAGTAGATTTTTTTGAAGGTGAAGTCTTTTGATTTTCTGGCATGGAATCACAAGCCAAAAAAGGAATAAAAATAAGACTTAAATAAAAAATAAATTTAACAGACATGATTATTTAGGCTTTATAAAAGCGTAAATGTATAAAAAAAGGATAACGGAAAATAATCCGTTATCCCTTATTATCTAATAGGATTATTTATTCCCCTTGATAACCATCATTTTGAGTTAGGTTGGGATTAGTACTTACAGCAGTTATTGGGATTGGAAATAACAATCTATAGTCTTCTGATTGAGGTTTGTACAACCACGGTTCAAGAAATTTACCAAACCTAATTAAATCTTGCCTTCTCCAGAATTCAATGTACAATTCTCTACCTCTTTCATCAATGATATCATCTTCTGATAAGCTAGCCAACGGTGTTGCCCCTCTTAAATCTCTCAAATTATTAATTATGTTTAATGCTTCTCCAGAATTGCCTATTCTAAATAGAGCTTCTGCTTTCATTAATACAGCATCTGCATATCTGAAGAAAATTTGATTTGCAGGACCACCACCAGGGCCTCCATCCTCGTTGTATAGCGGAGGATATTTAATTAACCTTATCCCTGTTGCTTCACCATGACCTGTTAATTCTTCTGGCATTTCCCTTGTGAAAAATAGAGGAGCTCCTCCCCTAGTTTCAAGAGCATTTCCATTATTATCATATTGCTGACCATATAACATACCTCTACCTAAATCATCATTAGGTACATACCCTCTTCTTATTTCTTGGCCACTTTCAGGAGCATTCGTATCTTCTGGTCCTTCAAATAATGAATAGAATTCCGAGGTTGTGGCAAAACCATTCCATCCACCTCCGTTTAGAACAAAATTATGATTGTAATGAAGTGTATTGGCTATTCTTGGATTTGCGCCATCACCACCTGTAATCAAATAAATTGATTCCGTACTAGTGTGCGGACTTTCAAAAATACCGAAATAATCAGATTGTAATGAATAACCTTCAGCTGAAATCTGATCTACATCTTCCACAACTTGTTGTAAATCAGCAGACTCCGGAGATGGGTTTGCAGCTGAATTATTACCTGCTCCATTAAGCAATATATGCTTATTAAGATAAAATTTAGCTCTTAAGTGCAATGCAGCTGCTTTAGAAGCTCTTCTCAAATCTTCAGCCGCTGCTCCTGGGCCTGTAGAAGGAAGATTATTAATATGGGTATCCGCCAAATCCTCTTCTATCAATCCGATTAATTCAGCAATCGTATGTTCTGCTTCTTCTCCTCTTTCATAAACAATTGGATTTGAATCAACAGGTAAGGAAGGATCTCTATCAGGAACTTTACCCCATAAATCTAATATCATTATTCTAGCTAGTGCCCTAATAAATCTTGCCTCTGCTTCTTGTTGTGGATCAGGATTGGACAACAAAATTTGGTTTGCACCAAAAGTTAATCCATTTAAACCATTCCATGAATTTAAAATTTGAGGATGTCTTGATGTCCATGTATGTTGATGTAATTGTCTCCATACACCTCCATCACCCCAGTCAGTACCTCTGGTTGGTATCAGTTGAGCATCTGCTGTAACTTCCATCAAAGCATAAGTATTATCTTGATAAATCATAAAACCACCAAAAGAATTGTACAATCCATCAAGTCGACTTTCTACATTAACGTTACTAAAATCCTGATCGACCACCTCTGAGTCAATTTCTTCCACCTCTAAATCAGTACAACTAAATGCTGATATTGAGAGAATTGCAAATAATATGTATATATAATTTTTCATTTTAACATAAATTTTTAAAATGTAACATTAAGACCTAACGTTAAAGTTCGAGGTCTTGGAAAAGGAGTATAATCAATTCCAAAAGATGGAATTCCATTTCTAGCTGCAGTATTAGATACTTCAGGATCAATCCCACTATAATTTGTAAAAACAAACAAGTTTTGTGCATTAGCTGAAATACGCATGGTTTTAATAAAACTGCTTTCCTCCAAGCCAAAATTGTAACCTATTGAAAGATTCTGAACTCTTAAAAAGTTGGCCTTCTCTAAATAATTAGTAGATACAATTGGTGTATTACCCGGATCTTCTCCACTTTCTAATACGTTGGTAGTAACATTTCTTCCACTACCTAAGCTTCCTGCATTAAAAAATGCATTAGCAGTATTATTATAAATGTGATGACCTCCTTGTCCATTTAAGTAAAGTGCCGCATCAAAATTCTTGTAGGTAAATGTGGTATTGATACCAAAATTCCAAACCGGAATCGGAAATTGACCAGTCAATACATCACCATCACTTATAACATTATTAATTCCCTCTTCATCAAATCCATCTGCAATTGGCATATAATAAGCAAACAATGGTTGATTATTTGCTATTTGTTGTGCAAAAGCCCCTGACAAACCAGGCCCATAAACATTACCAGTGTTAAAGAAAAATGCTCCTAAATTTATAACTTTATTATCGTTACGCGAAACGTTAAAACCAACATTCCAAGTCAAATCTCCATTATCAATTGCTACATAATCCATCATTAGTTCAAAACCTTGATTTATTACATTAGCATCCAAATTTGTCCAGAAGAAGTCAGTAGCTGCTGGTTGTGGAGAGAAAATTTGAATTAACAAGTCTTCAGTATTTTTATAATAGTAATCCACACTACCAGTTAAGCGGTTATTTATAAAACCAAAATCTAATCCTGCATTATATTGAGAAGTTTGTTCCCATCTTAAACCAGGATTCTCGAACGCAACAGGGCTTGTACCTGGCTGAACAATTGATCCATCGTTTGAATTAATATCAATATCATCATAAGAATCTCTTCTAGTATGCAAATTATGCGGAATTTCCTGATTACCAGTCACACCATAACCTAATCTAAGTTTTAAATTGTCAAAAGCATCAGATGCGAAATCTTCGTCCGAAATTCTCCAAGCAAATGCAGCAGAGGGAAATATACCATATTTGTTATCTCCCCCAAATCTGGTAGATCCATCTGCTCGTACAGTGGCAGTAAACAAATATTTATCCATCAAATTATAATTTGCTCTTGCAAAAAATGATTGTAATTCATTAAAATTACCAAAGTTATCTTCTACAATAGCATCCACTGGTATAGACCCCGGATTTCCTAAAGATGGAGCATCACCAAATTGATTAGTAAAAAAGGTACCATTCTCAGGATTGTATCCAAATTGCTGATAATCTCCATTAATTGCTCCTCGTACAGTATTACCTGCTTGTATAGTTTGATCAACCATTTGATCAAGATCATCAGTATTGTATCCAAAACCAGAAAGACTTGTTCCTAAATAAAGGAAACTTTGATAGGAGTAACCTCCTAATAAATCTAGGTTTCCTTCTCCTACTTTTGCATTATAATTTAATAGTGCCTCAAATAATTGATTATTATTGGAAATATCAACGCTACTAGCTCTACCATTTCCTGTTATCCCTCTCGTATCAATTATCAACTCTCTTGATGTGGCTGTATTTCTGGTTGAAGTTGAATAATCTATACCAGCATTAATTTTGAAATTCAATTCATCGGTAATGTCATAATCAGCAGAAAAATTGATTAATGCTCTATTCGTTTCCGCTAAATCTTGATTGTATTCCAATAGCCTATTTGGCTTTAAATACCCCGTAGATAAGGTGTCATTTGCATTAGGGTCAATAGTAGGTGGAGCTATTATAGCTGCTCCTAATAAATCACCTTGAAAACCTGCATTATTTGTAATAGGTGCAAAGCTATCATTTACCCTAGATACATTTGCTGATGTATTTAAATTTAACTTATCATTTAATAATCTCTGATTCCAATTAAGTCTAGCGTTAAAACGTTCTAATGAAGCATTTTCAACTATACCATTTTGTTTTTCATAGCCTATTGATGCTCTATAATTCCCAGTTTCATATGAATCTCCGTATGCAATATCATGCTTGTTAGAAATTGCAGTTCTAAAAATTTCATCTTGCCAGTCGGTATCAGCATTTTGAAAAGTCAATACCTGAGTATCACCGCCAAATTCTTCTACACCTTGAAGATATTGTTCTCTATTTAATAAATCATATTTATTAGCTGGCGCAGCTACACTCACACTTGCATTATAAGATAGAGTTTTACCTAGTCCTTTTCCACTTTTAGTGGTAATCAAGACCACACCATTCGCTCCTCTTGCACCATAAATAGCAGTAGCTGATGCATCTTTAAGGATATCCATGCTTTCAATATCATTTGGATTTAAGAAATTTAAAGGATTTCTTGGACTAGATGTACCTAATCCTCCATCTGGTCCTCCAGCTGTTACATCATTCCCTGCTAAGGGAACCCCATCAACTACAAACAATGGATTGTTTCCATTTCTTACTGAAGAGCTACCTCTAATTCGAATGTTAACGCCCGCACCAGGTTCACCACTGGCTGAAGTGATTTGAACACCTGCAGATTTCCCTTGAATTAGTTGCTCTGGAGAAGCAATTACCCCTCCATTAAACTCTTTAGAAGTTACTCTTTCAACAGCACCTGTAGCATCTTTTGCTTCAACTTGTCCATACCCCACAACTACAACCTCGGACAGCTGTTCAACATCCTCTTGTAGTTTTACATCTATCACGCTTCTGCTTCCCACCTCAATGGTTTGAGGTTTGTAGCCAATGTAAGAAAATTTCAAACTCACATCGCCTGAAACGGATAATTTATACTTACCGTCAAAATCAGTGGTTGCACCGTTTGAGGTACCCACCACTAATACGTTAACTCCAGGAAGTCCTTCCCCAGTTTTTGAATCAGTAACAGTTCCACTCACTGTCCTGTCCTGTGCGTAAAGGCTCCCCAGGGAAAACCAACACACACTTGCAATAATTAGTAAAAAGTGTCTCATGAATTTTTGAATTTTAGCCGTTTAAAAGTTCCATAATTTAATTTTAATTTTTCTTAGTATTCATTTGATTTCATACTGTATTAAGCATAACAATTTGTGTTTTATTTGGTTTTTTAATCTAATTCAACATCAATGTAAATATTACAAAATATCTCTGCAAGTCTTTGTGTGTAAAAGGTACACTTAGTATATTACGTAATCGTTTACGTAACAAAAAAGAAGCATTATTTAGAATAATTTTAAATAAAAAGCACCCTTTTGGTTAAAATACTATTATCATGAGCAAACATAACATTAGGTTGAAGGATATTGCAGAAGAATTAGGCATCAGTATCCCTTCTGTTTCTAGAGCACTAAACAATAAACCAGACATAGGAGAACACACAAAAAAGAAGGTTTTTGAATTGGCCGAGAAACTACACTACCAAAGAAACCAATTTGCCATAAATTTTAAAAACCAGGAATCTTTTATAATTGGTGTGATTATCCCCCAAATTGTTCATCATTTTTTCTCAAATGTTATTAGTGGTATTATTAATGAAGCTGAAAAAATGGGATACGGTGTCATGCTTTACCAAAGTAATGAGTCCTACGAATCAGAACTTAAAGGAGTTGATACCTTTCAAAAAAGTATGATTGATGGCTTGATAATTTCTTTAGCAGACAATACTTTCAATGTTGATCATCTAGAAAACTTACAAGAACATAAGGTGCCGGTCGTTATGGTAGACAAGGTGAATTCCAGCATGGTTTCTTCAAAAATAATTTGTGATGATTATAAAGGAGCCTATTATGCTACTGAACACCTCATCAGTTTAGGAAAAAAGAGGATTGCTCATATTACAGGATCTTTAGAACCACATACAACCAAAGAAAGGTTTAAAGGATTTGAATCTGCCATTCGAGATTATAAATTAACATTTTATCCAAATCTTATTAAAAAATGTAATCTTGTTTCTAGGGAAGAAGGCTATATAACTACATTATCATTATTGGCAGAAAATGAAATCCCTGACGCAATATTTTGCGCAACAGATCCAACAGCAATAGGTGCAATAAAAGCAATTAAAGAAAAAGGCTTAAGAATTCCAGAAGATATTGCAGTAATAGGATTTAGTGATTGGAAAATGTCGTCTATAGTAGATCCTCCTCTGTCATCAGTATCACAACCTGATTTTGAAATGGGGAAAAAAGCAGTAGAATTACTTATAAAAGAAATTCAACTAACCAGAGACAATAAACCAATGAAACACGAAACTCATGTAATGGAAACTTCATTAGTCTTACGTGAGTCTACACTAGGGAAAAATTAAAAAGTGCCCTTTAATCAGACACCTTAATCATTTTTAAATCAATTAATTTTGATTCTTCGTATCCAATAGACAAATATCCGAACACACCACCTGCAGCTTCTGCTACTTTTTTGGCAATATCTTTCATTGAATCAACAAATTGAATAGCCCAGTTTTTATCTACTTTTTTCAAAATATCATTCAATCTTTCAATTTCCTCAACTACTTGCTTACTTCTTACTTCCGCTTCTTTAGGATATGAATCCAAAAGTTCATTTAAACTTTTCTCAAAGTCTGGTGCTATATCCTGATAATAACTAAGCAATTCCTTCCGCGCTTTACTTTGCTTTATCTTTGTTAGATTAATGGCTTCTTTTAACTCACTTTTACTTATTTCTTCATCCGCACCTGCAATCAAAATGGTCACCATAGCAGGGATTTTTTTTAGCAAGTCAATTTCTGATTCAGTCAAGTTTTTTAATTCTGGTATCATAGTTTATGAATATGTTAATTTTTTAGCAATATATATAAACACGGAAATTATTGTGAGTGAAATTTAAAGAAAAAATTAATTTTCGATTAACCATAAGCTATCCCCTATCAATCTTAAATTTATTTGGGGAAATCATTATGATGATTAATTGATTCAATTTGAAATTGATGATGTTTTATGTGTGCCACAAAAAATTGAAGTGTTTGCAGGACATTCAATTTCCCTACTGCTGGATGAGCAAATATAAAATGGCCTATTTTATCTTCCGGAAAATCATCTAAAAAGCTGAACATTTCATTTCTTAAATTCTCCCATTGGTGTGAAAATTCGTGGGCATCATGACTGATATTCAAACTCTCTTTCTTTTCTGATAAAATTTTTGGGGCTTTATATTTCTTTTTTGAATTTAGTCTATTTACTAATAAAATAGTTTTTATTTCTGATTTTAAACCAACTTTTTCATCTTTCCGGTTAAAGTCGAAGTTTTGCATAAACTTTAAACTAATAGATTCTGATGTGAAAAGATGTTGCATTACATCAAGCATCGACCAAGCAGCGTCCTCAGGATGAAAATTGAGTTGCTGTTCATTGAATACTTGAAGAAGTGCATCATAATAAGCTTTCCCTTCTTCCAATCGAGCCCAGTGCTTCTGAATTTTTGGATTCATAATTCAATGTCGTTTAGTTAAGCAAACTTAAAGAAATAATCTGTATATTGTAAGGGTATATAGGGGGTAACTCTAATACTAAAACAACAACTTCAGATTATCGAATAGCATTAACAAAAAATATTGACCATGAGCTTGATTCAGAAGCATTT
>QNXU01000005.1 GCA_003973485.1 Bacteroidota bacterium
TCAAATTTTTCGGCTACACCAAATTTCCCTATAAAAAAATGTATGCAGATATTGGTATCAAGTAGGTACTTCATTAAAAATCAATATTATCCTGTTTCTCAACTCTTGATTTTTTAATTTCTGTGATGATTTCATCTGACTCACGAGAATCGTCCCATACTCCAGATAAATCTTTTAAATGGACTGTTTTTTTTTCTTTTTCTTCGATAGATTCAGTTAATTTAATAATCAAATTCTTTTTAGAACGATTATCAAGTCGAGAGAGAAATCCAAAGTATTTGTCAATTGTTTTAGCTGTTAATGATAAAGCCATAATTGTTTTTTTATAAAAATACGAATTATTTTATAAACGCAATATTTATTAAGGAACGTTCATTATCGCTATTCTATGAATTTTATAAAGTCAAAAAATGTACAGATCATAAATAATAGCCATGAAAAAAATCCTTTTCCTCATTTTTCTCCCATTAAACTTATTAGCAATTGATCCTGACAAAGAATATACTTTAACGCCTGATTCCATTGGCTGGGAATATGAAGAATTAACAGTGAACACTGCAGATGGATTTGATTTAAATACTTGGATTTATGCCCCTAATCCTGAAAATGAGAAAGATGAGGTGCTGATTTTAGCATATCCCGATGCTGGGAACATGTCCTATTTTGTATATCATGCCTCCATTTTGGCGAATTTAGGTTATATAGTAGTTACCTTTGATTACCGAGGATTTGGCAAAAGCTCTGATTTTGAAATTAAACCAAATAATCTATTCCATCTTGAGTTTTCAAATGATTTAAAGGCAATAGTGGGTTTTACTGATAAAAGATTTAAAGATAAAAGTTTAGGAATTTGGGGATTATCAATGGGCACTATGGTAACAACCTATGCTTTTGAGGATATAAAGGATATGATAGATTTTCTGATTTATGATGCTTTTGTTTATACTCCTGATGATCATATTCAGAGAACAAAATCTCTAAAGGGAAAAGAAACTTTTTCTCCAATTGAATCTGATGAGTATATCCAAAAATGGAAGGCAATCGATATTCCCATTTTACTATTTGCTGGGAAAGAGGATAAAATCACCACAGCTCAGGATGCTAAATTAAATAGACATAAATTTAGTATAAAACCAGAATTAAAAATTTATGATGGAGGACATTTAATGGGATTTCAGCATGAAATTGAAACTGGAGGATTTGGCAAATGGTATATAACCCAAATGGATGAATTTATTCAAAGTAACTTATAAATGAATTGAAATTCTATAATATCACTAACCTTTCTCCACAAAATCCGATAAGCAAATATGATTTGGCTAAAAGATGTAATCAAAGACTTAAAAGAAATAGAAGAAACTACAATTAATGAGTTTCAAGATTTAAGGGAAGAAGACTTAGTTTGGAAACCTGCTCCCGATAAATGGTCAATTGCGGAATGTTTGAAACATATCATTATTGCGAACTCCATTTATATAAAAGACATAGAAAAACGATTACAAAAAGCAGAGGTCAAAACCATTGAGTATCCTATCAGCTTTTCGATAACGGGTAAATTATTTTTGTATGCAGTTGATCCTAAATACAAATGGAAAGTACCCGCTCCCAAGCTTTTCAAACCCGTAAAGGAAAATAAGGTGGAAAACGGAATGGAAACCGTTAAAGAATTTTTAAAATTACAGGATGAAATCATTGGGGTTTCATTAAAAGCCTGTGCTTATGATCATCAGCATGTACATACTTATAGTCCGCTAAGTAAATTATTAAAATTTAATGTGGGCGAACAATTGTATATTATGATGCGGCATACCAAGCGTCATATTAATCAGGCGAGACGTGTAAAAAGCCAATTACCAAAAATAGTAGCATAATGGAAGAAACTATCAGAAATTCAGATCGCGCACCATTACCAGTAGGTTTATATCCACATGCCCGTAAAGTGGGTAATTTATTATTTCTTTCCGGTGTTGGGCCTCGGAAAAAAGATAGTAAAACAATCCCTGGTGTGGAGCTTGATGATAACGGAGAAATTGTTTCTTATGATATTGAAGCACAGTGTAAATCAGTTTTTGATAATGTCAGAATGATATTGGAAGACTGTGGAAGCAGTTGGGATAAATTGGTAGATGTGCAGGTGTTTTTAACAAATATGAAGGATGATTTTGCCGTTTTCAATAAAATGTATGCAGAATATTTCAAAGATATTCAGCCTTGCAGGACAACTGTTGAAGTAAATGCTTTGCCAACCCCAATTGCTATTGAATTAAAATGTGTGGCTGAGATTCCTGCTTGAAATTTAAACTTTTATAGCTTTCAGCAGTTCAATTAAATGTATCGACATAGAAAAATCTAATGAAATACATTTTAATATTATTCTTATCAATTCTTATAATTAATTCAGTTTTTAGTCAAAATGTAGTAGTAGAAGGTGAAATTACCGACCCAGATTCGGGTGAAGTTATTCCTTTTGCTCAAGTCGCATTTTTTAAAGGAGATAGTCAATCACCAGTAACAGGTGCAACTACAAATGAAAATGGAGGATTCAAAATCTCTATTGAACCAGGAAATTATAGAATGTTAGTTTCTTTTGTTGGTTATGAGGACTTTGAACAAGAAATTTCTGTTCCTGATGAAGGTTTAGATTTAGGGAAAATCGAACTTTCAGTAGAAAAAGAAATTATGGATGAAGTTGTAGTAGAGGGAAATGAAAGGAAAACACCCGTGCTTGCAACTATGGAGGGTATGACAATTAAACCTGATCAAACCATTGCCAATGTAGGAGGAACTTTATTGGATATTTTAAGAAATACTCCTTCGGTAAATGTTTCAGATGATGGAAGTGTATCCTTAAGAGGAAGTGGAAGTACAAACGTATTGATTGATGGTCGTAATTCTGCTTTAGCTACTGATTTGGAGCAAATTCCAGCCAGTGCCATTGAAGAAGTGGAGATTATAAATAATCCTAATGCTAAATATGATGCTTCTGCAGATGGTGGTGTGATTAACATCAAGCTCAAAAGAGGAGAGGAATTAGGGACTAATGCAAGAGCAGAACTTACCATGGGGACTAGATTGCGAACTAATGCAAATATCAATGCTTCAAGAAGGACAACCGAATTTGCTATTTATGGCGGGTATAGTTTCAGACAATGGCCTAGAGTTGGCAGTAGAGAAACGGAACGTATTAGTACGCTTGCAGGTCAAAATGAATTGTTTCGCCAGGAACAGGAGAGTAGAAATGAAGATACTGAACATACTATCAATTACGGAGGGGAATATTTTTGGGGACAAAATAAGCTAAGTTTTGAGGGTGTTTTTAATACAGAATCGGAAAGTGATTTCCAATCTAGTAGTGCCTTTATTCAAAATCTTAATTCTGAAGAATACTTGACTCGTTATGTGAGAAATAACACCGAAACAGAGCAAAACTATACTTATGATAATGCCTTGATTTATGAAAGAGATTTTGATGATAAAGATAAATTTTTTAGAGCCTCAGCTAGTGTATCCATAAGAGATCAGGAAGAGAATCAAAACATCACTATTTATAATAATACATTAAGTGCCGAAGGAGATCCCAATAGAACGGAAGGAAGTAATACAGACGAATTTAGAAATACTTCTGTGATTCAAGTTGATTATGCTACTCCCTTACTAAGTGGTCTTTTAGAGACGGGATATAAATCAATTTTTAGAAAATTTGATAATGATTATATCTATGGATTAGTGAGTAATGCTGGTCAAATAAATCCTTATGACAGTATTAGTAATCGTTTTGTATATCAAGATCAAATTCATGCACTTTATACAATCTATTCAGACAGTATTCCAAATTTCAATTATGCAGTTGGAATTAGAGCAGAGCAGACTCTATTAGAAAATGAATTATCTAATGTAAATACATCCTTAGTAGAGGAAGAAGATTTAGCTAATAGTCAACAATATTTAAATTTCTTCCCAAGTGTACAGTTGGCCTATCATTTGAATAATAATAATACCATTAAAGCAACGTATTCCAGAAGAATTGATAGGCCGAATGGTTGGAGGTTAAACCCATTCCCAGATTTCGCAGATTCATTAAATGTAAGGGTGGGAGAGCCAAATCTTCAGCCTGAATATATTAATTCCTTCGAATTGGGGCACATGTATCAAAATGGAGGTTTTAGCTTAACTACTAATGGTTTTTACAGAAGAATAAAAGGTCAGGTAGATTGGATAGTAAGAGTGGAAGATGGTATTTCCTATCGCGGTCCTCAAAACTTAAATACTGGTGAATTTTATGGTTTGGAATTCATCAACACAACAGATATTACGAATTGGTGGAATTTAAACGCAAGTTATTCTATATTTCAATCCGTAATAGATGGAACAAATGTAGGGGCGGAAGAGCCAAACCGTGGCCTTTCTTGGTATGCAAAAGTAACAACCGATATTAATTTACCTTTTGATATTAATTTGCAATTCACCGGAAATTATATGGCGCCAGAAATTGAGGCTCAAGGGAGAGATTTAGCTCGATATTATATTGACGGAAGTCTGCAGAGATATTTTCTTGATAAGAAATTGACAGTGAGTGCAAGTTTTAGAGATATATTTGATACACGTAATTTCAGAGGAGAGAATTTTGGGCCTGGATTTGAGCAAACTTTTACAAGAAAAAGAGAAACTCAAATTGTGTTATTAACTGCTTCTTATAATTTGAAGTCAGAATAAATTTAAAAGGCTATTTCATTAGGGCACAATGAAATAGCCTTTTTGTATGTTAGGTTTTAGATTACTCCTTTAATAATTTGGTGTTATTTTTTGTTAAACCTTTATTCGTTTGTGACCAAATTAAAAGTTGGTAATATCCATTCGGAATTTCAGATATATCAAGTTTAATAGTATTGCCTCCTTCTACTTCCTCTTTCTTCACAATTTGACCATTAATATTTATCAGGTGAATTATTGAATTGCCAACATCCTTGTCAAAATTTAAATTCACATAATCCTTTGCAGGATTTGGGAATAAACTCATATTTACGAGACTTGGTGTGAATTCAACAAGCACAATTTCTGAAAATTCATATTGTCCATCATAGTCGAATTGCTTTAGTCGATAATAACTTTTATTACCATGTTTACTATAATCTGAATAGTTATAAGAAATTTCACTTGCACTATTTCCATTACCTTCAACCATTCCTATAGTTTCAAATTTAACTCCATCCGAAGATTTCTGAACTTCAAAATGGGAGTTGTTTTTTTCGGAAGCAGTTACCCATTCTAAAAGTACAGCATTTTGAGTTTGTCTTGCATCAAAGCTTATTAATTCAACTGGTAAGGCACCTTCACTTGAAGTGCCAACTGCAAAATCGCTAAAACCAGTAAGGTTTGCTCGGCTAACCGTTATTGGGTCAGTAAAACTACCTCCTTCATTAGCTGCAGAATATTCCCCTAGTACTTGCCAGCTTTCACCTGAATTTTCTCTTTTTAACAAGATGTGATTACCACTTTCATTTCCATTAACATGCCCTTGTGAGGTCACAGTTAAGTTATAATTATAAACACCCGATGCATTTGTTGGATTAATAGTCCAAAAGCCATAATCCAATACTTGTTCGATTGCATTTCCATTTACTTCAAGATTTAAGTTGGATATATCTGCAAAATTTGGATCCCCATTTGCTTCTGTGAAAAATACATCAATACAACTGCTAGCAGACATGCTGTTGAAATTGATATCCACGGATTGTTTATAAGTTAAGTTTCCAACTGGTAGTTCGTAATTAATTCCAGTAGTCACACATCTCCTTAAAGTTCCAACTATATGAGCATTTTCAGCTACTAACAAGCCATTTTGAGAGGTATTACTTGCTTGCACATATCCATTAGTACTAATTAGCTTTCCTGCTATAAGTTCTAATTGTGTACTAACTATTACAGGGTTTTCAATTTCAAATTGACCATTATTTACATTCAAAATTAAATTTGAAAGCTCGTTCTGTGTGTTGTCATAAATTATTTTCCCAGCATCGTCAACGGAATTGATGCTTAGAGTAGCACCAGCAGATGAAGCTAATCTTCCATTTGAGCTTTGTGTAAGCCCATTGATTTGCAATGCATTATTTGCAATATTAAAGGTTCCAGCTGCTAAGCTTAATGTGTCAGCGATTTGTAAATTTCCATTCAAGCTCAGACCACTCCCATTATTAAGATGCAATTTTCTTAAGCTGTTGATGGAAGAAGGAATTGAAATGCCCGCTGTGGTACCTTCTACATTCAGGCTTGAAGTAGCATCCATTATTAAATTATTGGCATTTCCAGCTATCGGATTTCGAATAGTCAAGCTATTGGCACCAACCAATAATTGTCCAGTTTGTAGATTAATAGGTCTTTGAGTAGAAAGGTCATTTTCTAAATTAACCCCATTTCCATTATTGATATTCAATCCACTAATTTTACCCATAATCCACTGAGTTGTTAAGCCTATCATAGAGATACTTCCATTGCCCGTATATTCAGCACCTAGATTGGTTAAATTACCGTAAACATCAAGATTTCTACCCGCATTTACTGTAATTTTAGCATTTTCATTAATAATTAGATTATTAACCTCAGCAGCTCCATTTATAACTGGAAAATTCCCTCCTTGGGGATTGCCGGGAATCACAGCAGAAATGATATCTGAAGGAACTTCTGCAGACCAGTTGTTGGCAGCATCCCAAACTGTAGTATTTCCTAACCAGACATTGCCTACATATAATTCAAAGCTTTCCGTTGTGCTACAAGTACCATCGTCCACAGTTACACTTATGGTTACCAGTCCAAATTGTCCATTTTCGGGTGTGATTTGTAAGAATCTATTGGCGCCACCACCGCCAAGAGTAATATTTGCATCCTGAACCAAACTTTGGTCAGAACTGCTCGCCACTACATCTAAACTATTGGCATTAACATTAGCATCATTCACTGTAAAGTTGATATTGGGTGAGCCAGTATTAATGTCTATAATCACATCATTAAATTCACTTATACTAGGGGCTTCATTATCTAAAACCTCTATATCAACACTACCTGCATTATTGGTAAAATCCGAATCATTTTGGTTGTAAGACCGCACACTAGCATAAGCAGTTATAATGTTATTGTTCTGCCTAGCATTTACGGTCCCCATCATTTCAAGGGTGACTGTTTCTCCATTTCCGATAAAAGGGATTCTCCAGAAACCACTCTCTTGATTATAAGTGCCTCTTTGAGCATCAAAATCTGTTGGCGTAAAGCCAGAAGGCAGGGCAGAGGTGACCACCACATTGGTGGCATTATTTGGGCCGTTGTTTGAAATTTCAACTGTGTAAGTTACTAAACTATTCACACACGGGGTATTGGAGTCAGAAGTAAATGCAACAGATAAATCAGAGACTTGTGATGGGGTTTCACCAAAAATCATCATTCGGTTCATGCCTCTGCCATTAATATAAAGCCTTTCATTTAAATCGAAATTGATACCATAAGGGGTATCCATATTTCGGTCGCTTGGGTTACCTTCATTTCCATTTCCATCATTAAAAGGGATTCTTTCATTAAAATTTCTTTGCCCTAAAACCACATCAGCGTCAACTCCATTTGTAGTGGGGATTTCATTGAAAATCAATGCTCTGTGATTACTAAAATCAGCTACTGCAACAACTCCAGATGGTGATACCGTAACTCCTGGAAAAGAGAATCTGTCCGGCCCTAAGCCTGCATTTCCTGAAAAGAAATCATCCTGACCAATTACAACATCTGCCGAAGCACCATTAGTGGTTGGAATGGAATTAAATACCAAAACTCTATGATTTTCATCATCAGCAATTAAAAGTTTACCATCAGGAGAAATGGAGGTGCTCCAAGGAATTCTAAGTCTATCTGGAGCAGTACCAGGGTTGTTATTGGTGAAATTGGTTTGGCCTATTACAACATCTGCATTAGCATAATTTGTAGTCGGTATTTTATTGAAAATTAAAACTCGGCTATTCCCTCTATCTGTCACAATCATTTTACCACTTGGAGTAACTTGTACATCAGAAGGGTAATTTAGACCGTTTTGGGTATTACGTGCATTGCGAGATGTGAAATCGTTTTGTCCTACGACTACATCTGCTGGTACATTATTAGTAGTTGGAATACTGTTCCAAATCAGTAATCTGTTATTTCTGGAATCAGTAACAATCAGTTTATTTCCATCAGGGCTAAAAGTAACACCATTTGGATTCCATAACCTTTGACTGGTAGTTCCATTTGCTGTATTCGTAAAATTTGCTTGCCCTACTACTACATCAGCAGGCTCTCCGTTAGAAGTTGGAACTGAATTCCAAATTAAAACGCGGTTGGTAGTCTGTGAACCTACTGCTAGTACTCCTTTTACACTTACGGCTGAACTATTAGAACCTGGAGCTACAATATCAGAAGGGGTTGTTGATCCAGAAGTGAAATCAGGCTGCCCCACTACAATTTTAGCGGCCTCAAAATTGTTGAAAATCTGACGGAATACTTCTACCTCAAAAGTTTTGATGATAGGACAAGTTCCATCTGAAAGCTCGATTGTAAGCGTTGTTATGCCAAATTGATTTAATGCGGGTTGTAAAGTTAACTCTCTATTTTCTCCACTTCCACCAACTGTAATGTTAGCATTAGGTAAAAGAGTCTGATTAGAGGAACTTATCGAAATTATTAAATCATCCGCTGCAGTTTCTGCATCTTCTACTGTAAAAGGAATTGGGGCCGAAATACCATTATAAGGAGCGGTTTGATCAGCAATTGTAGATAATTGCGGGCTTGAATTGGAGCCTACTGCTAAACTTACGGAGGCATTATTATTTGAAAGATTTGGATCGGAAGCTGAAGCGCTCAGTATTTCGGCACTAGCATTAATATTACTTCCTTCCATACCTGCATCTACAGAAACAATTACTTCCAAATTAGCCGTTTCGTTGGCTGCTAAAGTTGGAATACTGTAGATTCCTGTATTTTCATTATAGATTCCATTTGTGGCATTAGCTGAAATGAACGATAAGCCTGAAGGAAGATTGAATTCTGCTTCAATGTTTGAGTTTGCTGAAGCTGAGGAATTAATTACTTCTAGGGAATAGATAAATTCTTGGTCTGCACAGAGTTCTGCTACATTTGGGAAAAGATTAATGCCTAGGTCACTTTCTTGAGGTGAATATGTAAATTTCAATCCATTAGTTGGGACTAAATCGTTTTCTAACCTCAAAGTTGCATTTCTATTTGTGGAATTAGATGTGTTGTTTGTATTCCAATTATTATTGGCTCCAGTTCTATTTTGAAAACTGGTTATATTCGAATTGAGAGATACTTGAATTTCTCTGTCAGTATTCCTCGTTATAGGTATAAATCCAAATAGAAAATATGTATAAGAGTTAGGATGTACAATGTTTCCATAATGAAAACTTATTGCATTATTATTTTCAAACAAAATCAACTGAAAATTGTAATTGGCATCATCTACTTGATCTTCTCCCCAAGTGAAATTATAATCATAATTCTTCCACTGAATAACAGTTCTTCTATTTGGTACACTTCCTAAAGTTTGAATTCTTATTTCTGAATTGTTTTGAGCAATCAGGTCTCCAGAAAATGGACTTAATGAATTTTCTAGACCTTCCTCAAGTGGAAAAGTAACCCCATCTCCGTTTGAAAAACTTGCAAATCCATTAGTGCTTACACCAATCTGATTAAAGGTTTGTCCACCAAACACAAAATCAAATCCAATGTTGTTATTAGCGTAAAAAACATCGTTTGCATTATTACTATTTGTGATTACAGTCCCGCCAGTAATTTCTTGATAAGCTTCAATACTGGCTTCAAATTGATAGTCTGCTACATCCTGTGCTTCAACTCCAGAATATTTGAAAAGTGCAATAAAAAATAAAATTGGTAATAGTAGAATTCTTTTCATAGGTGATTCTCCATTTTATTGAATTCGCAAAAATAGTATTTTTATTAGGTGTAATACCTAATATTGGATTGAATATCGTAATTATTCGACTAATGTCATTAATTATTCGTTAAATAATATTATTGGAAAAGTACAGATATACCTCTATTTCATAATAGATTTTCATTCACTTGTAAATTGAGGTTCAGTAATAAAAAAATCCTACTTTGAACGATACAAAGTAGGATTCCTAAATGGTTTTTATATCTAGTTATTTAGATTTTATCCCAAACATTACCTAGGTATTTTTCAAAAGGTACGTGTTCTAAATCAAAAGCTTCTGCTACAGCATCGTAAACAACATCTCCTTTGATAATATTTAAACCTAAAGCCAATTCTCTATTATCTTGACAAGCTTTTACCCATCCTTTTTCAGCTAACTGAATAGCATAAGGAAGAGTAGCATTAGTTAGAGCCAATGTAGAAGTGTAAGGTACAGCTCCTGGCATATTGGCCACACAATAATGCACTACATCATCAATAATATAAGTTGGGTCTTGGTGAGTAGTTGGCTTACAAGTTTCGATACAACCTCCTTGGTCTACTGCAACGTCAACAAGTACCGTCCCTGGTCTCATTTCTTTTAGCATATCACGAGTAATCAAATGTGGAGCTTTTCCGCCTGGGATTAATACTGCGCCAACAATTAGATCAACTCTGTGAAGCATCTCACGAATGTTGTATTCGTTAGACATGAAAGTGTTAACATTAGCAGGCATTACATCATCCAAATAACGCAGACGCTGTAAGTTTACATCCATGATTGTAACATCTGCTCCCATACCAGCAGCCATTTTCGCAGCATTTGTTCCAACAACTCCGCCACCCATAATCATAACTTTAGCTGGGCGAACGCCAGGTACTCCACCTAATAAAATTCCTCTACCTTTTAATGGTTTTTCAAGGTATTTAGCCCCTTCCTGAATAGCCATTCTTCCTGCTACTTCCGACATAGGTACCAAAAGCGGTAAGCTTCTATCTGGTTTTTCTACTGTTTCATAAGCCAAACAAATTGACTTATTTTTGATCATTGCCTTGGTTAAATCTTCGTAAGCCGCAAAATGGAAATAAGTGAACACCAATTG
>QNXU01000006.1 GCA_003973485.1 Bacteroidota bacterium
GGCAGGCTGTCAATATCCAATTCATTGATATCCTGAAAAACAACTGCTTCCTGATTGGTTTGTCCTAATAAACCCTCAACCTCTGCATGACCATGCTTGCCGTATATATATATTTGTTCCTTTTTATCGAATGAATTTTTAATTCTGTTTTGTAATTTTAACACCACTGGACAAGAGGCATCGACCAAGATTAAATTATTTTCTATCGCCAGTTTATAAGTTGAAGGTGGTTCACCATGAGCGCGAATAAGAACTTTTTCATCACGTAATTCCTTCAAAGCTTCACGGTCAATAATTCTCAAGCCCTTTGCCTCCAATCTTTTCACCTCCTCATCATTATGCACAATATCACCCAAACAATATAGATACCCTTGCTCTTCGAGCATATCTTCCGCCATTTCGATAGCATACACTACACCAAAACAGAATCCTGAGCTATTATCGATTTTAACATTTAGGTTCATCATGGGGATATTTTTAGAGCGTATTGAACTGATGTTTTACATAACTACCTAAAAGCAGAAATAGTTTTTTTGAATCTGGAACTCTTACTCTTTCTTCCAAAATTTTATTTGGAGGAAATCGCTTAATCTTATCAAATAACTTTAAATAATAAGTGTAAGCAAGGTATACGCCCCATCGTGCACCTCTTGGCAATTTAACTATTCCTTCATACGCATGGTCGAAATCTTTTTGTATATCGGCTTCTATTTTTTCTTTATGTGAAACTGAAAAATCATTGAAATCTACTCCAGGAAAATAAACTCTACCTCTTTCGTAATAATCTGATTTGATATCACGCAGAAAATTTACTTTCTGGAATGCTGAGCCTAAACTCTTAGCTGAAGGCAATAGTTTTTGATACTCAGTTTCATTTCCTTCACAGAAAATCTTTAAACACATCAATCCTACTACCTCCGCTGAACCATAAATATATTCTTCATACGAGGATTGCTCATAATCAATATCAAGTAGATCCATTTCCATACTATGCAGAAAAGCTTCAATTAAGTCATGATCAATTTGATATTCGTTCACTACCATCTGAAAGCAATGCAAAACAGGATTCAAGCTGATTTGACTTTCAATGGCTTCATAAGTTTGTGCTTTAAAGTCTTTTAAAAGAGCAGATTTATCTTTTTCATGAAAGGTATCCACAATTTCATCTGCATACCGCACAAAACCATAAATAGCATAAATTGGGTAATGAAATTTTTTGTCAAGACTTTTAATGCCTAAGCTAAAGGACGTACTATATCTGTTCGTAATCAGCTTACTGCATTCAAATGTGGTTTGGTTAAATAATTCTCTAGCATCCATGCTGTTAGTTCTTAATGAAATCTTTCATTACTTCTTTGCCAACTACTTGTCCTGAAATCAATGATGGTGGAACACCAGGGCCAGGAACGGTTAACTGTCCAGCGTAATAAAAGTTTTTCAATTTCTTGTTTTTTAAAGCAGGCTTTAAAATAGCCGTTTGCTTTAATGTATTAGCCAAGCCATACGCATTTCCTTTAAAAGAGTGATAATCATTAATGAAATCATTATGGGCATAACTACGCTTATAAGTTACATATTTCTTAATGTCTTCTCCTAATATTTTCTCCATTCTGTCCATAATAAGGTCATAATACTTTTCTCTTATATCCTCATTATCTTCCAACCCAGGCGCCACTGGCATTAATATAAATATATTCTCTTTACCGTCTGGAGCCACCGTATCATCTGTTTTTGATGGTGCGCTTACATAAAACAATGGCTCTTCTGGCCATTTAGGAGTTTCATAAATTTCTTGAGCATGCGGGCCAAAATCATGGTCAAAAAATAAATTATGGTGGACCAAACCTTCGATTCTTTTATCCAAACCTAAATAGAAAATTAAAGAAGAAGGCGCCATTGTTCGGCTTTCCCAATACTTGGAATTATAATTTCTATAGTTTTCTGGTAACATTTTTTGATCGGTGTGCTCATAATCAGCAGAAGAAACTACCACATCTGCTTCATAAGTTTGATTTTTAGTAATTACTCTTTTGGCTAGGTTCCCTTCACAATCTACAGATAAAACCTCTTGATCTGTATTAAACTTCACTCCTTTTTCTTCCGCTAATTTCACCATTCCTTCTACTATTTTATGCATTCCACCTTTAGGATACCAAGTTCCTAAGCTGATATCAGCATAATTCATCAAACTATAAAGTGCGGGTGTATTTTCTGGAAGAGCTCCTAAGAACAAAATAGGGAACTCCATTAATCGAATGATGCGTTCATTCTTAAAAAACTTACGAACATGGCTATAAATAGAGGAAAAAATATCCATTCTGACCATGTCAAAAAGCAATTTAACGCTCATAAATTCAGTAAGTGAGCGACCCGGTTTATAAACCAGATCATTTATTCCCTTTTCGTATTTATAAGCTGCTTGCTCTAAGAATTTATCGAGTTGTTTGCCACTGCCCGGTTCAAGTTCTTCTAACATATTTTTAAAATCCTGCATCTTAGCAGGCACCTTTAATATGTCATCTTTTCCGAAAAGTACGTGGTAAGAAGGGTCTAATCTTTCGAGCTCATAATAATCTGATACTTTTTTACCGAAGGTTTCGAAATACTTTTCAAAGACATCCGGCATCCAATACCAACTTGGCCCCATATCAAAAGTAAAGCCCTCAGCTTTGAACTGACGGGCTCGTCCTCCTAGATCTTTATTTTTTTCTAAGACAGTTACATCACAGCCTTGGTCGGCAAGGTATGTTGCAGTAGATAAACCTGCAAAACCAGAACCAATTACTACTACTTTTTTATTTGCCATTAAATGTTAGTGTTAAGCATAAATTTTAAGAGCATCTTTCAACTCTTTTCTGGCAATATGGATTCTATTTTTAACAGTTCCAATTGGAATTTCTAATTTTTCAGCTATTTCATGATATTTAAAGCCTCTGTAGTGCATCATGAATGGTTCTTTATACACATCATCTAATTTAGTTATTTGGCTTACAATATCCGCCATAGCAAAAGAACCATAAGCTGAATTTTGTGCAATATTTTCTGTTGAATTAATGAAATGTAAATTTTCAGTAGTATCAATGAAAGTCTTTCTTCTCACCATTCTTTGGTAATTGGTGATGAAGGTATTTTTCATGATAGTAAACAACCAAGCTTTCAAATTAGTACCCTCAGAAAATTTTTCTCGGTTTGAAAATGCTTTCAATACAGTTTCCTGAATTAAATCATTTGCCTGTTCCATGTCTTTCGTCAGCCTTAATGCGAACGGCTTCATAGATTTCGTCATATTATTAATCGCGTAACCAAATTCTAATGCTGTCATGATTGTCAATATTTAATATTGTTTAACAAATTTATATTTTAATTAAACAATATGCAAATTATTGTTTAATATATTTTATTTTTAATTAAACACAATAGCAAGTAAAACCATTAAATATTTACTATATAGGCTTAATTTGCTTATTTTGACAGATATTTACATGTATACACATATATTATTAAAGTTTAACAATTGTTGAACAAAATTAATATCTACTTTAATTTGATCTATATATTTACATATTACTCTTATATGCTGAAAATGTATATTGAAAAGGATGGACATAAAAAAAGCCATCTTTTCTAGATGGCTTTGAACTTATTGTTTAATATTTTTCGCTATTCGTATTTCATATTTTTCTGACCTTCTGGTCTTTTGGGAGAAAGTTCAATGTCCTTTTCATTAATAAAATCTATCAAATCTTCCATTTTCATAATGAACTCGACATTTTTCTTTCTTTTAATATCTTGTCCTATTACTTGAAAACCTCCTACAAATAGAGTAGCACTGCTAAATAAATCTGCTACTTCATCAATATATTCCTGAACTTCTGATTTTTTAGGAGCCGCAGTACAAATGGTTAGCACATAATCTGGCTCATGAATTTCCTTTACTGAATATAAATCTGACTTCGGTAGACTTTGCCCCAAATAAATCACTTTAAATTTTCTTGCTCTCAATAAGAAAGCTGAAAACATCAGTGACAATTCGTGTAATTCTCCTTCAGGCAAATATAACAACCACTTTCCCTTCGATTCTCTTTCCGTAACATATTGACCATCAATAGCAACTGTCATTTTTTGACGTATCAAATTGGATATAAAATGTTCTTGGGCTGGTAAAATACTACCTGTTTGCCATAACATACCAATTTTCGCTAGAAACGGATAGATTATATTTAACATGGTTCTTTCGAAACCATATTTGAGGATATTATTATTAAGAATGCTCTCAAACCTATCCTCATCCATATCAATCATACTCAAAGTCAATGAGTTGATTTGATCAGGAAATCTTAGATTAGTTTCTGCTATTTTTAAAACCTCTTGACTTAATTCTTCCTCACCCATTTTGGCAATTTTGGATATTTTATATCCATTCTCCTTAAGTGTGGAAATATTTAATACCAATTTTAAATCTTCATCACTATAGTAACGAATATTGGTATCAGTCCTTTTAGGCTCAATAAAATTATAGCGCTGCTCCCATATTCTTAAGGTATGCGCTTTAATTCCCGATAGGTGTTCTAAATCTTTAATTGAATAACTGCTCACAATGCTTCTCTCCTTTCTACTTACCTGTTTAAATTAAAGTTTAATTCTTTTTAAGCTATATGTTTTGGGTTGATAAGTAAAAAAATAACCACAAGACGTTAAAAATGTTTTTTAGAAACGATAATATATTCCAAATTTGTAAAAAAAAATCGAAAAAAACGCCATGATTATTTATAATGTTACTGTAAATGTTGATAAAGAAGTAGAAGAAAGCTGGCTGGAATGGATGAAAGAAGTTCACATTCCAGACATTTTAGCCACTGGATATTTCCACGAGCATAAAATGATGCGCTTATTAAACGAAACAGAAAATGAGGGGGAAACTTACGCAATTCAATATTTTACAGATGAATTAGATAAGCTGGAAAAATATATGACTGAGGAAGCTCCTAGATTAAGAGATGAACATATTAATAAATTTCAAGATAAGTGCCTTTCCTTTAGAACCTTCCTAGAAACAGTTTAAGATTAAAAAAAATGAGGCTCATTCTAAAAAATGAGCCTTATTTTATAATTAAGAACTTTGTTTTTTCAGAGACTTAAGAAGCATTTCTATCAATCTGTAAGCTAAAAATACCCAAGGTGCTCCATGCATTACTAAGTCAAAGTAATCACCTGCATTCATTCCTACACCTCCGCCCAAAATCCATCGAACTTTTCCAAAGAAATGGGGTTCTGGGAAATAGGGAGCCAAGCCTAATGTAAGTACAGCCAATATGGGAAGTAATAATTTATTTTGCTTCATATCAATTACTTAAACCACTTATTTGAGACATAATAGTATTGGGATCCACAACCCCTGCTTGTCTCCATTTTATTTGCCCCTTTTGAAATAAAATCAAAGTGGGGATGCTCTGCACTTGATATTTAGCGGACGCTTGCTGATTTTTATCAACATCTACTTTTATCACTTTCACTTTGCCCTTCATTTTCTGAGCCACCTCTTCCAAATAAGGTGCCATCATCTTACAAGGGCCACACCAATCGGCATAAAAATCCACCAAAACAGGCGTTTCACTTTTAATTAAATCTCCAAAACTTGCCATAATCATGAATTTGCCGGATAACCTAAGTTATCCAATTTTTCTTTCACTTTATCTAACGGGGTTGTACCATTACTTTCAAACTCCAGCTTTCCAGTTGGAATATCTATGTTTTTCACATCAATTCCATCAAGTTCTGCCAGACCATTTTTAATGGCATCTACACAACCTCCACATTTTACGTTTTTCACTTCTAAAGCTTCCATAATTAAGAATTAGTATATTGGTTCCAAGCTTGTATTCCGCCATCTAAATTATAAAGCTTATCGAAGCCATTGCTTGCCATAAAGCCACAAGCTGTGCTGCTTCTGTTCCCACTTCTACAATAGACCAAATATGTTTTATCTTTATCTAAAGCCTTAATGTCTTCTGCAAAGCTAGGCCCCATTATATTGATCATTTTAGCTCCTTCTATAAAGCCCTCTACTTTTTCTTCTGGTGAACGAACATCAATTATTTCGGTATTAGGCTCTTTTGAGAGCTTATCAAATTCTTCTGCACTAATATTTTTATGGTTCATAATGATTATTTATTAATTGAACATTATTTTCATCAAAGATACGGTTTTTGACAAAGCTTTGTTTGTAACAGGTGTTACAATTCATAAAATCAATAGTAAATTCCAACTTTTTAGTTTCCTATTGAGTCCTTAATCAAAAAAAACATGAAATTAAAATTCTTAAGTTTAATCATCAGTTTATTCTTAATAAGCTGCAAAGAAGATATGAATAATGATTTAGAAAGTGAGGTTATTAAAGTAACACTAGAGGGGACTGAGACATTTGAACACAAATTTTCTGATACTCGCCCAATTGAAGGCGGTTATGATATTCGAAAACAAGCACAGCATTTTCAAATAAGCGAAATGCAATGGGCTACCTATAGATATCAAGCTAAAGAGGGTTTTAAAGGTAGGGAAACTGTAGAGATTGTTTTAACTGGAAGCCCTGGAGATGGTAATTTTACAGATTATCAAAAATGGGTATTCGAAATAGATGTGAAATAAAATAGCTTCATGATTAGAATTTCAGGAAGCTATTTTATCTATTATTTTCCATATAGTGCTTTACCAGCCTCATAATATTTATCACCTTCTATCCAGAAAGGAGTTTCTTCATCATTTGCAATAAGTCGAGCTGATAAAACAAAAGCTCTAAAAAACTGCTCCATATATTCATAATCTATACTTTCAGGATTATCAGATTGTTGGTGATAATATTTCCCTATTTCAGCATCAAATGCTGTAAAGCCTAAACTAAAAGTTGGAGCAGGAATTCCCTTTTTGGCAAAATTCACATTATCACTTCTGTCAAAAAGACCTTGCTCACCAGCAGGATCATCAATGGCTTTTAAACCAAAAGTTTCGGATGCTTTCTTGATATGTTTTCCTGCAGTAGTTCTTTCTAAACCTATAATGGTAGTTAAACTAGTGTCATTATAACCTCCATTATCACTATTAAAACAATAGACCATTTGATCTAACGGCAAAAGCGGATTCTCAACATAATATTTACTTCCTAACAAACCTTTCTCTTCGGCAGTGAATAAAATAAATAAGGCAGATCGCTTAGTAGGGTTTTTAGCAATACTTTCCGCTGCACTCATCACTGTTACTACGCCAACAGCATTATCTCTAGCGCCATTGTAAATAGAGTCCCCTACTGCATTTGGCTTTCCTATTCCTAAGTGATCATAGTGAGCAGAATAAATAATAAATTCATCTTTTAATTCAGGATCGGTACCTTCTACCATACCTACCACATTTTTTGAAGGCATTGGTAATTGCATTGCTTCACCAATAGTAACTTCCATTTCTTGCTTCATTTTCAGATTCACGCGCTTCACCCAACTTTTATCAGGATCATTTACCCATAATTTAAAGAAGCTATCTTCTTTATCTTCAGACTTAAACCCGATAGAAGACCCTCTTCCCATAAAACCTTTAAAAGTATTCCAATTATCAGGATTATCTGCATGCAATTCAACTATACCTACTGCTCCAGCCTCTTTTGCCAAAGATGACTTTTTAGCACTTGCCTGATAAACAAATCTATAATCTTGATTATCTTTTTGTCCTGCTAAAACAACCGCTATTTTTCCATTTATTTTCTTATTATCAAAATCTTCTTCAGTCCCATAGTTTAGAAAAACAAAGTCAGAGGTTAGTTCAATTCCTGAACCTTCCATTCGCAATAAATCTTCCGAATCAACAGCTTCACTTCCAACCTGGAGCGCATAAGCCTCTGGAGCTACATTCTTCACAAGAGGGACTTCCTGAAAATATCCTTCTGTAGCTCCTTCAACTGGAGAAACACCATAACGCTGAAATGTAGTAGATATATATCGAGCAGCAACATCAATCCCTGGAGTCCCTGTTTCTCTTCCTGCTAATTCATCAGAAGCCAAGAAATAGATATGTCCTTTAATTGTACTTTTTTTGATAGTATTTGTCACCAATTCTGCTTGATCTTGTGCAACAACCCAAAGGGAAGTCAACATTAAAGCACTGATAATCCATAATTTTTTAGTCATGTTTAATAATTTTAGTTTTATGATAAAGATAATTCTTTTAATGCCTCCTGCGAGTTTTGTTTTTTGGAAATCAGAATAACTACAGCAGCGGTCACAAACATCAATAAGCTGTAAATTGCAGCAGGAACTGCCATTTGCGTATTATTCAATATTACAGGACTTAAAGCCAATGCAATGGCCAAAGTTCCATTTTGAATACCAGTTTCAATTGCAATAGAGCTTCTCTGTCTTTTATTCAAGCCAAACAATTTACCCAAAATAAAGCCCATTAATAAAGCGGATATATTTAAAATAATTGCCGCTACTCCAGCTTGCTCAAAATATGGGATTATATTCTCCCTTTCCTTTAAAATGGCAGCTAGTAAAATCATAATAAAGAAGAATGTAGAAATAATATTCATTGCCTTTTCAGACTTCAAGGCGAAATGAGGTCGCTTCTTCTTAATAATCATCCCAATTACTACTGGAAAAATAGTGACTAGAAAAATCTGCAGAAAGGTTTTAAAGAAAGGAAGAGTGATAGCTTTTTCCCCAGTCATATAATGTGCTAATGCAATATTCAATAAAATAGGAATACTAAAATTTGTGATGATACTGCTGATGGCTGTTAAACTAATTGACAATGCTAAATCTGCCTTGGCTAAATGCGAAATCAAATTGGATGTAGCTCCTCCTGGACAAAGTGAAATTAATATTAAACCAACGGCTAGTTCAGGAATAGTGAAAAATAAACCAGCCAAACCAAAGCCAATTAAAGGCAAAAGAATCAATTGACTTACTAATCCTATTACAGCTGCTTTAGGATAAAGCGCAACTTTTCTAAAATCATTGAGCGTGAGTGTCATTCCCATTCCCAACATGATGATTCCTAAAGCCAAAGGAAGAAATATTGCAGTTACAGCACTTTGTTCCATGATGAATAGATTTTTCATCTAAAATGCTGAATAATTTTCTATTCTGCAATTAGCACATCCTAATTTTAAACCTTCGAGCTCTTTAAAATAGTCTTATTAATTTTCTTTATCAGGGCTGGACCTTCGTAAATAAAGCCTGAATACAATTGCACTAAACTTGCTCCAGCCTCTAATTTCTCCAAGGCATCTTCAACCGACATAATTCCACCAACTCCAATTATTGGAAATGCCGCATTGGATTTCTCATTTAAATAACGAATCACTTCAGTGGCTCTTTTACCTAAAGGCTTCCCACTCAAACCACCATTCCCAATTTCTTCAATAGTTGATTTCGGAGTACTTAAACCCTCTCTGCTAATTGTTGTATTGGTAGCTATCACGCCATCAATCTTAGTTTCAGCCACGATTTCAATAATATCATCTAATTGCTGATTCGTTAAATCAGGTGCAATCTTCAACAAGATTGGCTTAGTATTTTCTTGCCTATTGTTGAGATTCATTAAATGGTTTAATAATTGCATCAAGGGCTTCTTTTCTTGCAATTCCCTTAAACCAGGTGTGTTAGGTGAGCTTACATTTACTACAAAATAATCAACATAAGGATAAAGTTGAAGAAAGCAATTTTCATAATCATTAAAGGCCTCTTCATTAGGTGTCACTTTATTTTTCCCAATATTTCCACCAATAATAACTTTACTTTTTCTTTTTTTCAGTCTGTCAATTGCCGCTTCGATCCCCTGATTATTGAACCCCATACGGTTTATTATACCACTGTCCTGCTGTAATCGAAATAATCTTGGTTGAGGATTCCCAGGCTGAGCTTTGGGGGTGATGGTTCCTATTTCAATAAAGCCAAATCCTAATGAAGCTAATTCATCAATGAGTTTTGCATCTTTATCAAAACCAGCTGCCAAACCAACAGGATTAGGGAATTTTATACCAAATAATTCTCTTTCAAGCTTAGGAGAATTTATTTGAAATAAACTTCTATTAATTGCTTTTACCCCAGGAATATTAAAGAAAAATTTTGTTAAGGAAAAGGTGAGGTGGTGGGCTTTTTCAGCGGAAAGCTTAAATAACAGCGGTCTAATTATGGATTTATACATCGAATCAGAGTTCAGAAAATTGAAATTCTTATGAATCCCAAAGTTCTAACATAGAACTTATAAATCCTTGTATTTGCTTGAAAAATAAATATCAATCACTGGAATGAGCATAAATCTTAGAATCCTCGAAACAGAGGATAATTTACCTGCTTTGGCAGGAATAAAATTTATTAAATTCCCTGTGGCAACCTAAAAGCATCTACACATGAAAAGAATAAATAAAGCTCCTAGATTGAGATAGGAGCTTTACAATTTATAAAATCTTTAGATAGAAATTAATCCCAGCTTAAATCATCATCTTCCTCCCTATCGAATTGAGTGAAGTCAAATTCTGGCATTAAATCAGTTTTGATGTGATCAACACTTTCATTCAGTGCATTTACGAATTTGTTAAAATCCTCTTTATACAAGAATATTTTGTGCTTCTCAAAAGTGAAACCATCATCTTTAGGCTTTCTTTTGCTTTCGGTAATGGTTAAATAATAATCATTAGCTTTCGTTGTTCTTACATCAAAAAAATAAGTTCTTTTTCCTGCTCTTACTCTCTTTGAAAATAATTCTTCCTGTTCTCTTTCCATAAACTCGTTCACTGCTCTTTCTAAATGTTGTTTTTTTATTATTTGGCTTAAATATAGTATAAACCCTTACACTTTTGCAAATTGACATTATTAAATTGCAAAAACATAACCTTAAATAAATAAGTATATAATATTGATGGATATATCATTAGAAAACCTTCCTGAAATACCTTCATTAGATTTGTTGGCTAAACAACTGGTAGAAGGATTCATTACGGGCATGCATAAATCTCCTTTTCATGGCTTTTCTGTAGAATTTGCTGAACATCGATTATATAATTCTGGAGAAAG
>QNXU01000042.1 GCA_003973485.1 Bacteroidota bacterium
GAACTCAAGAAAAAATTCCGATCGGACGAACTGGACAAGGTCAACGAACTGCTGAACATTTCCGAAGGAGATGACCTGGAAGGCCAAACGGTGAACATGGCCCGCGTACTGGAAGGATCGCTTCGAAATACAGGGATCCATGCCTGCGGGGTCATCATCACCCCGGACGACATCACCAACTTTGTCCCTGTTTCCACCGCCAAGGACTCCGACCTTTATGTTACCCAATTCGACAACTCCGTAGTGGAAAGTGCCGGTCTGCTGAAGATGGATTTCTTGGGACTGAAGACATTGACGTTGATCAAGGATACGGTAAAGATTGTGAAGGCCCGCACCGGCATAGAACTGGTGCCCGATGATTTTCCGTTGGATGACGAGAAGACCTACGAGCTTTTCCAACGTGGTGACACGGTAGGGATATTCCAATACGAATCGCCCGGGATGCAAAAGCACATGAAAAACCTGAAACCCACGGTTTTTGATGACCTTATCGCCATGAATGCCCTGTACCGACCTGGGCCCATGGAATATATCCCCAGTTTTATCGCCAGAAAGCATGGTGAGGAAGAAATTACTTATGATCTTCCCGAGATGGAGGAATATTTGAAGGAAACCTATGGAATCACGGTCTATCAAGAGCAGGTGATGCTGCTTTCCCAAAAATTGGCCGGTTTCTCTAAAGGTGATGCCGATGTTCTGCGAAAGGCCATGGGTAAAAAAATATTCGCACTACTTCAAAAATTGAAGCCACAGTTCTTGGATGGTGGGGAGAAAAATGGGCATCCACGTGATATTTTGGAGAAAATCTGGAAAGATTGGGAAGCCTTTGCCTCCTATGCCTTCAACAAGAGCCACTCCACTTGCTACGCCTATATCGCCTACCAAACGGCCTACCTGAAGGCCCACTACCCTGCCGAATACATGGCAGCGGTGCTGTCCAACAACATGAACGACATCAAACAGGTAACCTTCTTTATGGAGGAATGTAAGCGCATGGGCTTGGAAGTTTTGGGGCCGGACGTGAACGAATCCTACTATAAGTTTGCCGTGAACAAGGACAATGCGGTCCGCTTCGGGATGGGTGCCATCAAGGGGGTGGGACGTTCTGCGGTGGAGACCATTGTGGAACACCGAAAAAAGGACGGCCCTTTCAAATCCGTATTTGATCTTGCCAAACGTGTGGACCTGAGGGCCGCCAACAAAAAAGCTTTCGAGAACCTGGCCCTTGCCGGTGGTTTCGATTCGTTTGCCAACACGCACAGGGCTCAATATTTCCATCATGATGGTGATGGGATTACCTTCCTGGAAAAGGCCGTGAAGTATGGGGCCAAATTCCAAGAGAACGAAAATTCATCACAGGTGAGCCTGTTCGGCGATGCTAGTGAGGTCCAGATACCAGAACCCATCGTCCCGCCTTGCGAGGATTGGGGCACTATGGAAAAATTGAGACGGGAAAAGGAAGTCGTGGGCATTTATATCTCCGGCCATCCTTTGGATGATTTCAAAAAAGAAATCACCGCGTTCTGCAACACCAGTGTTTCCGCTTTCCAAAATCTGGAAGAGTATGTGAACCGAGAGCTGTCCGTTGCCGGGGTGATCACCGATGTGCAGCACAGGGTTTCCAAGAACGGTAAAGGCTGGGCCCTTTTCACTTTGGAGGATTATACAGATTCGCACGAGTTCCGCATTTTCGGGGAAGAATACCTCAAGTTCCGCCATTTTTTCATGATCAATTCCTTTGTCTATGTGAAGGCATTTGTTCGTGAAGGCTGGGTGAACCGGGACACGGGCAAAAAGGGAGAACCCCGATTGCAGTTCAACGATTTCAAACAGCTCCAGGACGTGATGGATGCCTATGCCAAGAAACTCACCATCAAACTGGACCTGGACCGTCTTCAAGAAAACCGTATCCAGACCTTGAAGGACACTTTGCGACTGCACAAGGGGGAACATCCGCTCAGTTTTGAAATCTATGAGATGAAGGACGAGATCAAGCTGAAGCTTTCGAGCCGAAAACAAAAGGTGAAGATCAACAGTGAACTGCTTTCCGAACTGGAGGCCCATGAGATCCATTACAAGTTGAACTAGCCCCATAACTATTGCCAATAGTGCGATAATCAAAACGAATGCCGTGGGCGTAAGTTAGATGGACAATAATTGACTAACTTTGCATAACGATAAAACAAATAAGATGGCACTAGAAATAACAGATGCGACTTTTGACGAAGTAGTTTTGAAAAGCGACAAACCTGTCCTTGTTGATTTTTGGGCAGCTTGGTGCGGACCTTGTAGAATGGTCGGCCCTATCATTGAAGAAGTGAGCCAGGAATACGACGGCAAAGCTGTGGTAGGCAAAGTTGACGTTGACGCCAACCAGCAGTTCGCTGCCAAATATGGTGTGCGCAACATCCCCACTGTATTGGTATTCAAAAACGGTGAGGTTGTCAATCGTCAAGTAGGGGTATCTCCCAAAAAGGTATATACCGAGGCCATTGATGCGGCCCTATAAATAGGTATTGAACGTCGATTTTAAAAAAGGTTTGGCAAATGCCAAGCCTTTTTTGTTTTATATTTCCAACACCTATGGATATTAGATCGGAACTTCACAAAGCACAACTTTTCCAAAATCTGGAGCTTTTGGCCCATCAGATCGTGGAAGGTTTCATCAGCGGCATCCACAAGAGTCCTTTTCATGGATTTTCGGCCGAATTTGCCGAACATAAGATCTATAACCCGGGAGAGAGCACCAAACACATCGACTGGAAACTGTTCGCCAAAACGGACCGTCTCTACACCAAACGGTATGAGGACGAGACCAACCTGAGATGCCATATGATCTTGGACAATTCGTCCTCGATGTACTACCCCGAGGTGAAAAACCTTTCACTGGACAACCTCAACAAGATTGGTTTCGGCGTATTGGCCATTGCCGCCCTTATGGAGCTATTGAAAAAACAGCGGGATGCTGTTGGCCTGAGCATCTATTCGGACACATATGACTTCCACGCCCCGGAGAAAAGCAGTGAGCGACACTTCCAAATGCTCTATTCCAAGTTGAACGAGGTTGCTGCACCGGAAGGAACAAAGGACACGAAGACATACACCTTTCTCCATCAAATTGCTGAAAAGATGCATCGCAGGAGCTTGATCTTTCTCTTTTCGGATATGTTCCAGACGGAGACTGAAGAAGCGAGGCTCTTCGAGGCCCTTCGCCATTTAAAATACAACAAGCACTCCGTGGTGCTATTTCACTTGCTGGACCATACCCATGAAATCGATTTTGAGTTCGGCAATGCACCCAAACGTTTTGTGGATGTGGAGACCGGGGCTCATATTGATTTATATGCAGAATCCATAAAAAAGGCCTATTCGGAAAGAGTAACCCAATATCAGGAGGACCTCAAACTTCGGTGTGCCCAGTACCAGATCAAATATGTGGATGTTGACATTCGGTCCAACTTCTCAAAGGTGTTGAATTCCTTTATGATCGAACGGCAAAAATTTGCTTGATCATATTTTTGAAAAATGTTTTGCCGAATCGGAATTGGCAATGTATATTTGCACTCGCTTTAAAAAAGCAAATGAACAAGATTTGAATCTGGCTGTTGTCAGAGTCCTTAAAGATAAAATCATTGGTCTGGTAGTTCAGTTGGTTAGAATACCTGCCTGTCACGCAGGGGGTCGCGGGTTCGAGTCCCGTCCAGACCGCAAAAAGCTCCGATTTTTCGGGGCTTTTTTGGTTTTATACAATTGATTTTCAATTATTTATACTTTAATCTGAAAACCACATTCTATCTAGCGTGCTGCATTCGTGCTGCATTTTTGCTTCTTTTTTATCCTTTTACAGCATTTTACAAGGATTTATTTTGTGGATTATAAAGCAAATACAATCAATGTTAATCAAAACCGAATAGATTAAATATGATTATGGTAATTAATGCCACCAAGAATGTTTTGTTTTTTCTTCGTTCAAATATTTTTCATCAAAAATGCCTAATAATTCGTCTTCATCGATATCTGTTAATGGATCTATCCAATCAGCTTTTTTGTTGGCCCAATTAATCCATTCATTTAATTTATCGTTTAGGTTGCCCTTTTTTAAGGCTTGCTCTTTTACCGTATTTATGTAATCTCGCATTACATTGGCTTTATGGAGCAAATCAGAAGAACGATATAGAATTTTAAAGTTTTTGAGTTCTTTCCCTTTTAATTCTTTTAATTCTTCTTCTTTTTTTCGTTGAATTTCATATTGCCTTTTCCATTCTTCCCTTTTGGCTCGCTCTTTTTTTATTTCTTTACTTTTTAGTTCTAAAGTGGTTAAGATATTGGGTAGTTGGTCTTCGAGTTTTCGTTGGCTTCCATCTTTCCACTCTTTATTTGGGTAAATATTTTCAAGCATTAGTTTCAACCGACCGGACGGATAATAATCGTAGCTCTGCCACCTATTTTCCGTATTGGCAACCCTTTTTAATGTCTCCCTGCATCTTAGTTCTAGTTTTTCCCCATTTACGATAGCATAAGTTTTTCCTCCATCTACTATTATCGAATGTTTGCGCTGCATTAAAAGTTTGATTAAGCAGTTCATAAACCTTAGAACTCTTGGAATGCTTGATTTTGATACTTCAATATTCAGAACATTGCTTGATGAAGAAACTAGTCCCTGCGAATTACCCCATTCGGAAGGTGCCTTTCTACTTAAATCTTTTCTTGCGTTACTAACTAAGGAGTGTGATTTAGATATTCTATCAGGAACAACTAAATTTAAAGATTCGTCATTTTCTATTTCCTTTTTTAATCTATGATATTCAGACAAATAACTATAATCATCATTTTTCCCTTCCTTTCTTACACTTAACTCTATCTGAATATCTTTATTTTCCAACTTGGGCAGAGGTATAATATTTACTTTTTTGCCATATTGAAGTTTTTGCCAATGCCCTAATTTGGGTAGAGGTATATTGTGTTTCTTACAAATCTTACGTAAGCCATTATCTGAAATTGCGTATTCTTTTGCAAGCTTGGTCAATGGTTTTGACCAAACCAAATCGTACAATTGTTTTCTTGTAAAGGTTTTATTGCTCATTCTAAGTTCCTTGATATTTTAAATATCGTAAGCGATTGTAAAGTTCCGCTAAATACAGTTTTGGGTCTGAAAAAATTGAAAGCTGGAAGGAAGATTGCTTAATTACGAGCAATAATTGTCAATTTCTTCCAGAATTTGTTCTGAGGTGTATTCATCAACTAATGATAAATCTAATTCAGTAGCGAACTTGCTTAAAAAGTTCTTCAGCTCATTTATAGTGTCTTGTATTAAACCGCTATCATTTGGTTCATAGATTTTATTGGCTAGGTCCCTACCAAATTTTCTGTCAAACTCACTCTCATTTAACGTGTCATTATCGCATTCAAATTTATCTAAATAGAGTAGGTATTTTTGGTTCAGTACCCAAAAGTATAAAGCGGCACGTTCTTCTTTTATAAGAGCTGAAAAAAAACTCCATACATACTCTGAAAGCTCAAGTTCAATTTCGGGAGGCTTGGTATCGATACCATAATAGTTGACACTTTGAATTAAATTGGTGATAACTTGTGCATTGTCCCTTAGCTCAAAAGAGAATGCCGTCAACAATTTTTTGAGAACTATTTTTTGGGCATAATCAAATACAATCGAATTAATTTCGTCCGTTACTAGCAATTGATTGTCCGCTGTTATCATGATGACTTTTTATTTTGACCAAAGCATATTTTTAATAAAAATAGTCTAGTACTATTGGTCTGGTCCGTCGTGTAAGGTGGTTTGAGTGATATTTTTACACAACTCGGCAATGATATTGTTGAGCATCATAGTTATCAGTCCTAAATGGAACCTTTAAATCGTCTTTAAACCCAATTCTTTTAAAAATTTGTTGTGCTCTTTTGTTTTCTTTTCAATCTTTTCATTGATTGAAGTCAGCTTTTCATTTACTTCCTTTAAATCTATTTGAACTTCATCCTCAGCTGTACTTACGTATCTAGAGATATTCAAATTGTAACCGTTCTTCTCAATTTCTTCCATAGAAACTTTTCGAGAGTAACGTTCCGTTTCTTGACGGTATTTATAGGTGTCAACAATGTTTTGGATATGCGTTTTGCTCAGAGTGTTCTGTCGTTTACCTTTGTCGAAGTTATCTTCATGACTCGCATTAATAAACAATACATCATCTTCCTTTTTGCATTTTTTCAATACCAGAATACATACTGGAATACCCGTTGAATAGAATAGGTTGGCAGGTAGACCAATCACCGTATCAATATTATTATCTTTTAACAACTTGGTTCGGATGCGTTCTTCTGCACCACCACGGAATAACGCCCCATGTGGTAAAATGATGGCCATAGTTCCTTCTTTACTTAAGAAATGAAACCCATGCAATAAGAAGGCAAAATCAGCAGCGGACTTTGGAGCAAGACCATATCCCTTGAAACGGAAATCTTCTGCCAATGTCTCATTGGGTTGCCAACGCAAGCTAAAGGGCGGATTGGCGACAATGGCATCAAACTCGACTTTTTTGGAAGGGTTCATTTCATTTAGAACATCCCACTGATTTTTTAGGGTATCACCATGAAATATCTCAAACTCGGTGTCCTTCATACCGTGTAAGAGCATGTTCATTCTTGCCAGATTATAAGTGGTAACGTTATTTTCCTGACCGTATATTTTTCCTATGGTGCCCTTATTGTCTTTAATTCGTTTGCGCACATTAAGCAATAACGAGCCTGAACCGCAAGCAAAATCCAATACCTTATCCAGTTTGTTTTTCTTTCCCGTTGCTGGGTCTTGACTATCTAAGGTGACAATCTCTGAAAGAATGGTTGAGATTTCCTGCGGGGTGTAAAACTCTCCTGCTTTTTTGCCCGAACCGGCCGCAAACTGACCAATCAAATATTCATAAGCATCTCCAAGGGTGTCTGTATCGGTCGAGAAATCGGCGATGCCCTCCGCAATCTTTTGGATGATGGTGCAGAGCTTTTTATTTCTCTCCTTATGCGTTTTTCCTAGTTTTTCAGAATTGAGGTTGATTTCCGAAAACAACCCGTGAAACGTATCGTCAAAAGATTCGTTTTCAATGTAACGGAAACCATCTTCCAAAGTAACCAATAATTCATCGTTTTGGGTACGGGCCAGTTCGGTAATATTGCTCCACAAATGCTGAGGCTTTATCACATAATGCACTTTTTTGCGCATCTGCCTTTCAAATTCAACGGTGTCTTCCTCGTTTTCCTTATACCAGATTTCCAATGGTGGTGGCACCACAAAATCTGGTCTAAGGTCAGGTGATGGACTTACGGGGTAGTCTCTCCCCAACTCTTTTTTGGCAGATTCTTCATAATTGTGTGATAAATACCTAAGGAATAAAAACGACAACATATAATCACGGAACGAATCAGCGTTCATAGATCCACGTAAACTGTTGGCGATGTTCCACAGCGTTTTCCCTAATTTATCTTGTTCTTTTTTTGCCATTTAATCTTTTAGAATTTAAAATTGTATTTCGCGAGCAGTTTGTCAAATACTACATTAAATAATGTTTCTTCATCTTCCGACATTACATTGATTTGAAATTGATATGCGTTTTTATGAGAAAGCGAGTTTAGCATATCCATGACTTTTGCTGTATCATCTACACCGATTTCAGAAAGCACGAAACCCGGTCTTGCGGATCCAAGAAACGATGCAATGTTTTCCAATACCTGCCTTAATAACACGATGTGGAACTTGAATAGTTGCTCCTTCTGCGCTTCTGCCAGAGTTTGTATTAGGTGCAAGTGATAAAGAAAAACATCTCCTGATGGACTTTTTAGTTCTAAATTTCCATTCTTATTGCCAAGAATACAAGCCTTGGTCAGCTCTTTATATTTTGCACTTCTGTCACCTTTTTTTAACCAATTGAAAAGAATTGAGAATAAGCCGATATGGTGAGTAGAGATAATAATTCTTTTCTTAAGGTAACTAGCTTCTATTAAGTCAAAAATTGATTCTGCAGTAACAAAAATGTTGTGTTCATCCAAGCTCGAAACTGGGTCGTCAATAAAAAGATGAGCATCTTGTTCTCCAACCCATGTCTCGACTTCAAAGAGTGCCAAAAAGAAACACCAAACAAATATGCGTTCTTCCCCTCTTGATATTTTTATTGGTGTTTTATTCTCTTCATCAACATAAAACGTAATAGACTCGATACCCCTTTCAGGATCTGTATCCAGATTAAAATCAAATTTGTATTTTGGATTGTAAATAGCTAGCTTTTCTTCAATGTCTTTCACATCAAGAAATGAGTGAAACTGACTTAAATTGCTGTAATTAATATTTAGTACGGTGTTTTCGTCATCATTCTCCCATACAAACAAGTCTTCACTAAAAGCGTTATAGTATACTCCCGCGTGGTCGCCACCGTTTTTATTTTTAGAATAATCTTTATAAGCAACCGAAAGTCTTGTCTTTCCAGTAGAATTAAAGGCGTACATCAGAATTATATTTTCCTGATTTTCAAAGAGCTGTTTTGCTATATCAAGCTGATTTTCTGCCATATATCATTCTAAATTTTAGGAAACAATCCTTGCATCAATCCTTGTTTATGCAGCTGCAATTGCTCAATTCTATTCGCTTGTGAGGCAATTATTTCATCTACTATTGAAAGGCAGGAAGCGATTTTTCTTTGTTCTTTTAACTGAGGTATGCGAATTGGATATTTAAGTATAGAAGATTTGTCCCCACGTGGCATTTTTAAACCTTTGGCACTTTTCATTACATATTTAATAAAGGCATCATTCTTAAGTATGGCTTCCAAAAAATCAATTGTAATTTCAGACCCTGAGCGAAATACAAGCACATCATTAGAAGCGCCTCCTTTTCTATCAGATTTCCACACTTTTTTTAGATAAGGTCGAATGTTGGAAATTAAAATATCACCTTCAATATATTTTGTTACTCTATTGGTTTTAGGAAGTTTTGAAGCTTTGGTTATTCCTGAATATTCAGCGATCATGTTGTCTGTACTGATATAATTGTTTAAAGTAAGTTCATCGCTATCAATTTTTTCACTAACAAAACTTGAGATTTGTTTATCTCCTAACTTTCTTTCTTTCCATCCCCTATCCCTCTTAAATTCTGGAAAACGATAATTTGGCACTTTCTGCCCATCTTTTGGGAATAAGTTTTGCAGCAAGCCTTTTTTATAATCTTTCAGGGCATCCAGCTTTTTGATATGAGCAGCTATCAACTCATCTAAGGATGATAGGCAAGCTGCGATTTTTTTTTGTTCAGCTAATTTCAACGGTTTCCCTACCTCTATTGGCTCTAGATTGACATAATATAAATTTTTGACATTTTGTCCTTCAACTACCTTGGCAAACTGCTTCTTTAGCGTATTAAAATAATATGCAAAGAAAATTGGATGCTCATCTGTTTCGTAAACACTTATCATCTCGCCTATAGCAATATTTGGAAATGGTAGATAAGAACAATTAGCAAATCCATATGGATCTTCACCAACACGAGGTATTAAAACTTCTCCACCTTTGCTAAACCTCAAGTTGCTAGGCTCGATATTTGTCCGTGAAAATATCTCACTTATTACCGTTCCGAATTTAGTATAAAGCTCACCGTATCTGACGCAAAGTGTTGGAGCATCTTCAGACAAAGACCACTTTGGAGCACTTTTTCCATAATAAAAATCGCCTAGTTCGCCAATTGTTGAAAGAATCCATTCTCCATCCTCAGCAAACTCAGGAAATCGTAACTTTGGTAGTATTTTTTTCTCCTTACTCATACGCTGCCAATCCTGATATTTCAAGCCCTTGGGCTAGTTTTTTTAGTTGGGGAACCAAGTCGTTCATTAACGAAGTTTCGGCTTTGCTACGCTGTTTCCAACCGAGTTCCAACGGTTCCATGAGATCAGTCAATTTTTCCCCATCAAAAATCATTCGGTTCATAATCTGTTCTACAAAGCTCTTTAAGTCCGCAGTTTGCAACCCATGGTCGTTTGCGATTTTGGCCAGTTCCTTATCGTACTTTTCTACTTTAAAGGTCTCAAAGTTTTGTTTCAGTTCTTCTACGGTTTGGCCTACGCTCCAATCCACTTGGTCAATATAGTCCGTCAAATCTTCCTCTTCGTCCATCAGGTTCGAATTGGACTTTAAGAGACTGATGACCTGTGATTTGGTCATTTTCTGCTTCGAAGGTTTTTGTTGTGTGCTGTCTGCAATCAGATTCATGATGTAATCATAGTCGATTACCGCAGAGGCAAAGAGCACAAACTCAAAATCGAGTTGCTGGATGTCTTCAGGCGCATCATCACCCTCTTTCTGTTGTATTTCCCGCAGTTGTTTGGCCGTTTCCAAGTATGAACTTCTAAATTCCTGTAGGTTGTCTTTTGGCAGAATCGCCTCAATCGCGGCTTGTTGTTCCTCATCCAAATCTGTGTATTGGTCCAGTTGGGTCTTCAGCCGTTGCACTTCCTTAAAGTTTTTAACAAAGGCAATCTTTGCGGCATCTCCACGTAAATTGTATACTTCTTGCGGTTCGTTCACTAAATCGTGTGCCCTCATAAAATCACCCAAGGCGGCAACCGCTGCTTGATATTTTTCGATTACCACAGGCGCGGGATCTACCATCCAAATTTCATTGGCCTTATCGGCATCTTCACCTGAGAAGAGGGTTATGGCTTGGTTTACGGCCTCTTGCTGCGAACGGAAATCCAATATGTTGCCGTAAGGCTTGGTATCGTTCAAAACACGATTGGTGCGAGAAAAGGCCTGAATCAATCCATGGTATTTCAGGTTCTTGTCCACATACAGCGTATTCAAGTATTTGGAATCAAAACCTGTGAGCAACATATCTACCACAATGGTCAGGTCGATTTTGTTCTTGTGCGGATAATCCTTATTACTGTACTTCTGATTTTTGATTCGGCTTTGAATATCCTGATAGTATAAATCAAAATTGTTGATGTCGTGATTGGTTCCGTATTGGCCATTGAAATCGGTCATA
>QNXU01000040.1 GCA_003973485.1 Bacteroidota bacterium
CAAAATATTGATTTTCAAGTGCAAACAATACGGACTTTTCCTTCAAAAAGGCTTGCACTTGCTGAAAAACTATTATACTATAATCACTGCCAATATAGATAGGAAATTCTTTTTTGTTATTTAATCTGTTTTTAAGCAAGCCCTAAATAAGATTTGAACCTCATCTCGGAAATTCTATTCATTTAATTTTAAAAATGAATAGAATTGTCCGTGATCTCATGGCTAGAATTTACTAGCTCTAGAAAATAAAAATGGTATTCAATAAAAACCGTATGAGGATATTCTTCATACGTTTTTTTTATTATCAATTTTCAGAAATTACATTACTATAAAGCAAGAGAAATTACTATGCACTATCGCAGTAAAGTTATACTACCAGATTTTTCAATTCTGCTACCATCACATCTGACAATGAAATAATACACGCCATCTGGCACAGGACTACCATTAATTCGCCCTTGCCAATCATTATTATAGGGTTTGGCTTCATAAATTTTATTTCCTTGTTTGTCGTAAATCTCAACTGCACATTGCGTAAAACCTTCTATATTTTCTATCATCCAAAATTCTGCAATACCATCGCCATTAGGCGAAAAGAACTTCATCGGTATAAGTCTATCTCCAATGTTGGTTTCTTCAACATTCAATACAATTTCTGCGCTACCAAAACATCCGTTTTCATCCTGTCCCTCTACCCTAATTGTAGTAGTGTTGGAAGGACTGTAATTAATCTGATCTTCTGTAAATTCTAATTGAGTGGAGTCTGCAAACCATGTGTAATTTAGCAGTCCGGTGGCTTCAATACTTATCTCTTCGCCAGCATTCACCGAAGTTGCCGAAGCAAATAAATTCACTTCTGGCGAAGGAAACTGCTGAATTGAAATTTCTGAAAACCCCTCGCAACCATTTGCATCTGTAACTGTAACAGAATATTCCCCACCTGCATTTACAGTAATAATAGACCCCTCATCACCAGTATTCCACTCATAAGACTGAAAATTATCTGATACCGAGAGTGTAACACTATCGCCTTCACAAATGGAAGAGGCAGAGGAATTAATGGATATGTTAGGTGCTTCTGAAACAGTAATTTGTTTTTGAACTTGTGATATACATGTAGGGAATCCATTGTAAGAAATCTGTAAAACCACATCATAAACACCTGCTTCACTGTAAGCATGATTAGGATTCTCTTGAGTTGATGTATTTCCATCCCCAAAATTCCATTGATATTGTGGTGTTGCTTCCGCTGCTATTTCGGATTCATTTATAAATGAAACAGAGGATTCAATACATGCGTTTGAGGGTAAATCAAAATTTACCTCAGGTAATTCTAAGATAGTAATCGCTACAGTATCAGAATAAATACTTGGACAAAAAGTATTAAGCTGATCCGTAATCTCAACAAAATATTCTCCTGAATTAGTAGGATTGAAATTGGCTGAAGTAGCACCAGAAATAGGTGAATTCCCTTCAAACCATTGGTAAGTAAAATTATTATCATCAGGCACAACATTTAAACTAACTGTTTCACCTTCACAATACATACCACTTCCAGTTCTTTCAATCAAAAAATTTGGGGCTGAAATCACATCTACTACAACACTTTTGGTTTCAACAATACAATCATTTAAATACACATCAAGATAGTATCGACCTGCTTTATCAAAATTAAAGTTTTCGACATCAACGGTCATTCCACTCTCTACAAATCCTTGAGGACCACGCCATTCATATTTTGTGGCGCCTACATCTGTTACTGACAAGCTTAGCACTCCGCCATTACAGACAGGACTGTTTGTGCTAATATCAGGACTTGCAAGTGAGCCAGCGCCACCTATCGTTACCTCAACTGATTCTGAAATCTCCACACAATTTCCTTCCTCTGAAATAATAGATACCGTATAATTGCCAGATTCCGAAGTGCTATTTATTTCTATAAAATTCTCTGATCCTGATTTAACAATACTTCCATCTTTTCTCCATTCAAAAATTAAACCTGAAATATTTTGAGTTTTTAACACAACTGGATTTCCCTCACAGGAATTGATTGGCCCTAGGGGTGATATTTCTGGAACAATACATTTATTATTCCTTAAAATAGAAATATTCGATGAAGTTACGTTATTATTATCGTCATCCACACTAGCAAAAACTATATCAGGCTTACTGTCACCATCCACATCTCCCACTTTAACATTCCTATTTATAAACGTAACTGGGATGGAAACTTTAGAGAAGTCAAGCCCTCCATTGCCAGAATTACTTAATACATTTACCGTTTTATCATCTCCAATAGTAGAAACAATAATATCAATATTACCATCTCCATCCATATCACCAAAATCGAGCCCCCAAGGTCTGAGGTCGGTGTTTAATAGTTGAGCAGACCCAAACGCAATTTCACCTCCATTTGCACCGGATTCGTTAAGAAAAACTGAAACTGAAGAACTTAAAAATAGTGTTGCTACAACATCTGGTTTACTATCATTGTTGACATCTGCTACCTTAAGATTTACAAATGTTCCTGTAGCATTAAATTGTTGGAAGCTATCAAAAGAGAAATTCCCAGGGCTACTTTGGTTCGCTGCCACGTAAAAACCTCCTCCATCCGACAAGAATTGATTGGTGACGATATCGGGTCGTCCATCTCCATTCATATCTTCAACATCCAAGCCAGCTGTACTCGAGGCATTTTCAACTGTTAGTTCAATAATATCATTGCTGAAGGAAAGATTTCCACCGGTTGAGGTATTTTTAAGCAAAAATATGTTGTTAGCATTTTGATTGGAAACAATCAATTCTGGTTTTCCATCAAGATCAATGTCCTTAATGACCACACGTTTCGTTGAAGCATCACTTACTGTGATATATCGAAGAGTGAAGGATAAATTCCCTGGCGTACTTGAATTCACTAAGATGATTAAGCGGTTACCATCACCTCCTTCGGAAAATACTACTTCAGGCTTGCCATCCCCATTTAAATCACCTGCTGTGGTATTCAAACTAGGGGTGCCAATATTCAAGCTTGTCTTTGCAAAACTTATATTGCCGACTGTGCTTAAATTTCTTAAAACTGTAGCAACCGAAGCAGTAGAATTAGCGCCAATTATTTCATTTTTCCCATCCCCGTCCAGATCACTAAGCGTAACATCGTAAAGTCCACTTTCAGAAAAAATATCAATTTGTGGATCAAAATCAGTATTGGCTATCCCTTGTTCTCCCCCAAAACTTAGCAAGAAATGTTCACCACTATAATAAAGCCCTGTGGATGAGTTTAAAACAGTTATATTTTCAAATGTAGCTCCAGTAGGTACTTCAACCTCCATTAGTTGGTTTTCTACACTTATTATTTCTCCTTCAACACCACCAAAGAAAACTCTATCGAAACCAGCTAAGCCAATTCCTTTTATATTAATAATTTGACCCGAATATCCACTTTTTGGAGAAACAGATTCTATGAAAGGGGATTGTCCAAAGCTCTCATTAAAATGCAGCATTAGGCAAATAAAGAATAAATATAGGGGTGAAAATTTTACCATATTAAAACATAAAGATCATCTTAATGACATGATTAATCATCAACAATTATTACTTGAATATTCTTGAAATTCAACAATTCTTCTGCCGCTTTTTTATCTTTATAAGCATCTCTTCTTGAGAAGGTCTCATAAATATAAACATAATAAATTCCATTTTTCTCATTAAAGAATATATCGGCAATAATGTCTTCATCTGCTTTTAGTTTTTTAACCAATTTATCAGCTGAATTAAAATCCTTAAATTCTTTTACAACAACATAGTATTTCCTTTGCTGAACCTGATTCTCATCTCCTCCATGTTGTACGTCTTGACTAGAGAATCTTGGTGCTCTTTCTTCCGTTCTGGTAAGGGGTTTCAATTTAGGCCTTTCGATTAATTTCTTTATTTTATCACCGATTACAAATTTTAGTTGAATTTCATGAGAACCGTTAGCAACTCCTTCTACTAATTTAGTGGATGGTTCATAAGCATAACTGAATTCTAACTTTTTCATTTTGAACCCTACAATTCCTGACATCCCGTAATTAAGTCTGTAGGATGCTCCGAGCCAGAAAAGCTCATTAAAACTTAAAGTGCTGAGAAGTTCTAATCTCTGGCCTAGCAGATCAGAATAATGGTATAGTGCATAAATTTGAAATGGGGAATAGATATTTTCAAGTCTTACTCTCTTTTTAAATCTGCCATTATATCTGGTTACAAATTTATAATCTATCCGTTTTTTATAATAGGTCATTAATGTAAATTCCCTAAATGGAGAAAAATCAAAGGATTCAAAACTTTGCATATTATTGTAAACGGGCTTAAATAAACTGGGCAAGGAAGCACCAAAATTTATTCCACTTGCCGTTTCTAGTTTTAAGCCAACATTTGATATGGGTTGAAGATTATTTTCAAGATAATTAGATATTGCAGGATCGCTGAGGTCTGATATTTGCGATAAATCAATGCTGTTTGATGTCAACCCACCTGATATACCAAAATGAACAGTGGCAGTTTTGGTAATATCAACATAGTAGGAATAAGTAGCTAAAAAATCGGTAGTTGATAAAAGACCTCTATTGTAATTGTTTAAAGTAGCACTTAATCCGTATTTTTTATAATCAAAAGGGGATTCAAATGTTAAGGTTGTAACCACTGGAGCTCCCTCTACTCCCCTCCATTGTTGACGATGATTCAATGACACATTGCGAAATCCGTATGCTGCTGCTTCCGCAGGATTATATAAATAAGGAGTTGAATAAAAATGATTATAAACAGCTAAATTTTGCGAGAAGGATGAATGTCCAAAAATAGAAACCACAAATAAAAATAATACAATTATAGCCTTAAACATATAAAATGGGGATAATTTCAATCATTCCTTATGTAAATAAAAAAAGAATTTTTAATACGCCAATATAAAAGTCTAACATTAATAATAATCTAATGTAACAAATTTACATTTTTTTATATCTTATTTAGAATATAGTAGTTAATTTTAATTAGATTTAGGGTTGGAATCGTATTGAATTATTTCAACAATTAAATGAACCAATACCCTTGAAACATAAATCAGCAATTATAGCAATAGTCATATTTTTGGTCTTTTCTTCTAAACTATTGACCGCTCAAATACTCATTGGGCCTAAAGCAGGTGCCAGAGTATCATGGTTAAATTATGAAAGTTTTGCTGAAGAGGATTTTGAAAGAAAACCTTTTTTTGGATATAGTGCTGGAGTTACAACAGCTTTTAAAGTAAAAAAAAGATTTTTATTACAACTTGATATTATGTATTCACAGGCCGGTAAAAAACTAGATGGTACAAATGGCCCTCAATTTAGAAATTATGCAAAATACCATTATTTAAATACACCAATAGTATATAAACTAGATTTTAAAGAAGCTTTAGGAGACCGTACTTTCAAATGGTATGTAGGTGCTGGACCCAACGTCAATTTTTGGTTGGGGGGAAAAGGCGAATTGGAATCGGTAGAATTGAGAGAGGATAATATCGAACAACTTAATTATAATATTATTTTTGACAGTATGCCAGCAAATGCAGAGTTTGGTGGATTATATTATGAAGAGGTCAATCGACTGCAAGTTGGTTTGATTGTATCAACTGGCTTAGTACTTGAACCAAGTCCAGGACAGTCGTTGATGATTGATTTTAGGTACGAATGGGGACATAGTTACATGGCGAAAGAAGATGGAAGATTCAGTAATATTGTAGCTTATCAAGATAACTTAAGAGCAAGAAATCAAGCTTTTCAATTATCTGTAGCTTATGTTTTTGATATTATTAACAAAGGTAAAAAGGAAAAGAAATTGTACTACGAAAATTAGATTTCAATCTATATTTCTAGCTTAATTACAAATTAAAATATAACAATCTGTTTATTGTTTTTTTGACAATTGTTTATACAATCTTAATTATTAAATTAGTCATTAATTGATTTTATATAAAAAAATACGCTATTAATCGATTATTTTAACAAACTTATCGAAAGTATTACATACGTATTGAAAAATAATTAATTGTTGAAACTATGGTTTTTTTATTTTTTAAAATGCAACTCATTCTTTTATAGTATGAAAACTCTTAGATTTTAGATGCCATGAAAAAAATTTTACTTCTACCCTTAATCACAATATTCTCTATATTTCATTCTTACGCACAAGAAATTTGTGATGACGGAATAGATAACGATGGTGATGGATTTATTGATTGCTTCGATGGTGATTGCACTGATAACACAGCATGTGATGGTTTTTACTTGGGAAATGATGCTTCTTGTGAAGCAGAGCCTTCAGCCTTTCCTCAATTTTCATTAGCGCTAGGCTATCAATCAGCAAATGATGTCACTAACAATTTGAGCCGAATTGCTATAGGTGATCTAGATCGAGATGGCATCCCTGAAATTTTGACACAAAATAAAAATCGTGACCGAATTTTTCTATTAAACGGTAATGATGCAACAATTAAGTATGAAGCGAATCTAAACAATCCTGAATGGAGAGCATCAATGGCCAATGTTGAGAATGATAATTGCGGGGAAGTATTTGTAGTGCATACTGTAAGTGGCGATTATAGAATTAGTTCTTATGATTGTAACCTCAACCAAATTTGGACATCAGAAGATTTACCCAATGAGCCAGTATTCATTGGCCATGCTGATTTTGATCGTGATGGTAATCCAGAAGTTTATTATAAAGATGAAATTAGAGATGCGGTAACGGGAACAAGAATAGTAAAAAATGCTGGAGTCAATTGGAATAATTTACCAGGCGGTCCAGTAGCAGTAGACATTGTTGGAGATGATGATTTAGAGCTAGTTTTGGGGAACAAAATATACAGTGTGAATTTGGGAGATAGATCACAAGATGCTGGTTCATTGACATTAGTTGAAACTATGCCACTTGCTTATCAAACAAAGAATAATAGTTATGCATCTGGCCAGAGCGCTACTACAGCAATAGCTGACTACAACCTTGATGGAAACTTGGATGTGATTGTGACAGGAGCTGATGGAGGTGGCGTTTCTAGCGTATTCTTTTGGGATGTAGCCAATAATACTGCTAAAAAATTTAATGACCCCTTTGGAAATGGTAATTATAAATTTGGCTGGATTCGTGGAATAGGAAGAGTAAACATTTCTGATTTGGATGGTGATGGACAATTAAATGCTGCCTTTGTTTCAGGACGGTTTCTTTATGCCCTAGATGAAAACTGGGACCAACTATGGAGGGTAAGTGTAAATGAAGAAACTTCAGGCATTACCGGATGTACACTATTTGACTTTAACGGGGACGGACAGTCAGAAGTAGTCTACAGAGACGAAGATTACCTCTATATCATTAATGGAAACAATGGTAGTGTCAATACTCAAATTCATTGTCGTTCCAGAACTTCTGTAGAGTATCCTATAGTTGCAGATGTGGATGCTGATGGTTCGACAGAAATCTGTGTAGTTTGTACTAGCGAAAGCTTTCAGCCTAATACTAAAGGAAAAGATTTAGACTTAGATGATCCTGCGGAGGTTAGAATTTACAAATCAGCAGGTGAGCCATGGGTGCCAGCAAGAAGATTATGGAATCAACATGGTTATTTTAATGTAAATATAAACGATGACTTGAGCGTCCCTCGAAATCAACAAAAACATCAATTGGTATTTTCTGATAGTAGCTCTTGTTCAACAGGCCCAATTCGTCCATTAAATAGTTTTTTGAATCAATCTCCATTTCTAAGTTCTGATGGATGTCTTACTTTTGCATCACCTGATCTGAATATAATTGAATCTACTTTCACTGTTACACCTCCCAATTGTCCTGATGAGGATTTCACAGTTAGTTTCGATTTTGAAAATATTGGAGATGTACCTCTTTCGGGATACGTTCCTATAACTTTTTATGATGGTGACCCATTAGTGGCAGGAACCAATAAATTAAATACCGATTCAATTTCCCTAAGTAATTTCGGAGTAGGACAAGTTGGCTCTGCAATTGATATAGTAATTAATGGAACAGGCGGCCCATTTACACTTTTTGCGGCATTAAATGACAATGGTTCTACTACACCTGCTCCTATAAGTTTCCCTAATTCAAACTTTCTTGAATGTGACTATGTCAACAATATAGTTTCAGCTGAAGTAAATCCTATCCCATTTGCTTTAACTAGAGAAACCACAAATAATGTAACCTGCTCAGGAGCAGCTGTTCCAGCTAACGGTTCGGCAAGAGTATACAGAGTTGTAGCAGGAGCAGAAGTCACCTCTGACTATGACTTCTATTGGTTTAATGGAACAACGGTTGACGATACTCCAGACTATACTGGCTCAATTTATACAGGACTAAGTGCAGGAACCTACACTGTATTTGCAGCTGATAAACAAGCTGGTTGTACTTCTGATACTCTGCAAGTTGTAATTAGCGATAGTGTAAGAACTATTTCTGCAGACATTACTGTAAATAGTGGTAATGACAATTGTAAAAACCCTAATGGACAACTAACAGCTGTAGTGAATGGAGGGGACCCAGCTGGAAATTTTGAATACGAATGGTATGTTGGAAATACTGTTGGGGGAGGTTTACAGATAAGCAATAGTCATGTTGCTAGTGGGCTAGAATCTGCAACTTATACCGTTCTAGTAACTGAAAAAGCTACAGGATGTCAAACGATAGCCTCAATGGATGTCCCTGATGAAACTGAAATCCCAATAGTATCTGCTTCTACTTCGGATATTGTTTGTTCTGATACTAATTCTGGAAGCGTTACAGCCACAGTCAATGGTGCTACTGCTGGATATAATTTTGAATGGTTCATTGGTAATAGCGAAAAACCAACTGCCGACTACACAGGTAGCTCAGTAAATAATTTACCACAAGGAAATTATACAGTTATTGCAACAGACAATGTCTCTAAATGCGTTTCTGAGCCAGTGACTGTTACAATTAATCAAACTACTTCACCCGAAATTGATGGTATTTCAAGTACTGTAAATAATTCTTGCGACAATAGTCTTCCTAATGGAAGTGTTACAGTATCTATTGTTGGAAATCCAGGAGAACATACTATTGAGTGGTTTGCAGGAGCTAATACTACTACTGGAGTAATTGGGACAGGATTAACTTTGACTGATTTGGGCGCAGGTGAATACACAGTTAGAGTAACCAACAATAATTCAGGATGTTTCGCTATTGAGCGAGTTACCATAAATAACAATATAGTTCAACCCGTTTTAAGTGCAACAAGCAATCCTGTAACTACTTGTTCACCTTTCGATGGTAGAGTAGAGGCAAGTGTAGATTTAGATAATATATCTGACTACAACTTTTCATGGTATTTAGGAAATCAAATAAAATCTACTCCTGATTTTGCTGAAACTGGGAACGTTCTTGAAAACCTAGAACCAGGTTTTTATACTGTTCAAGCATTTCACAACACTCGTAACTGCTTAGCAGATGCAATTACAGTAGAAGTAATTGACTCAGCCACAATTACTATCGAACAAGAAGAAAGCATAGTTAGTTTACCCACAGACTGTGATGAAGACAATGGAGTATTAGAAGTAGAAGTAAATTCACCAAACAATACTTCAGGCTTTTTAATCGAATGGTATGAGGGAACAACTGCATCGGGCACACCTTTTCAAACAAATGATGGTGTAAACAATGCTACTGCCGATAGTCTATTTACAGGTTTATATACTGTTGTGGCAACTGATTTAGACAATGGATGCTCCAATCAAAAAATATTTAACCTTCCTTTTGTTAATGCACATCAGTTAGATTCTGTGAGCTTTCAAAATGCTACTACTTGTGTGCCTAACGATGGAAGTATCGAAGTACTACTTACACCATCAAATTCTACCAATTTGTCAGACTATCAATTATATTTATTTAAAGAAGTCAACGGTGATTATATCCCAGTAGATACTTTAGCAGGTACCGAAGCTCCAATATTTTCTGGACTTCAAGAAGGGACTTACATTGTGGAAGCCTTTTCCAATTTCTCAGGATGTTCTGTCTTTTTAGTGGATGCCATAATTGATCTTGAAGCTACAGATCCAGTTGTAGATTTGGAGGTAACAGCACCTAATACGAATTGTGATGTAGCTTTCGCTAATGGTTCGGTTGAAATCAGTATAGACAATCAAGCATCTCCTTCATTTTATACTATCAACTGGTATGAAGGAACAGACACCTCCACACCATTAGGGACAACTATCGGTAATACTGATGGTACAAATGGAGAAAGAGCAATAGGTTTAACAGGTGGAAGTTACACGGTAGAAGTCATTAATGATAGCACACAGTGTTCCACAATTAAAACTTTTAGCATCAATGAAAACCCTGTTGTTGTTTCTATACCTTCATCAGAGTTACAAGTTTCACCTGTCACATTGTGTAATGCAAACAACGGGGAAGCACTTATTACAGATATTTTGGAAAATGGAAATTCAGCTGATTTAAGTGATTATACTTTCGAATGGTATGATGCTAACATGAATATTTTACCTAATTCATCTGCTCCTAATAATTCTAATTCTATAAATGGGCTTGCTGAGGGAAGCTATTTTGTAAGAACAGAAAACCTAAATAGTGGTTGTGAAACTTCTTTAATAGAGTTTAAAATTGAATCAGATATTGTTTCACCAACCATCACTGTAGATTTCAAACATCCTGAAAGATGTGTTACTCCAGCAAGCGGTGAGTTACATGTTACGGCCACAGCACCAGGAACTACATTTTCCTATAATTGGTATAATGGTGCTGACACTACAACAGCTGTTGTGCAAACAGGGCCAGATTATGTAAATCTTCAAGCTGGAATTTATACAGTTGAAATTATTGACAGCATTTCTAATTGTGTTTATCTGGAAACATACGAATTAGTGACAGAAATAAATTCTGTTAATATTTCAGCTTCAGCAACCCCCGTTACAAATTGTGACGCAGCAAACGGATCTGTTTTTGCGACTGTAACTTCAGGA
>QNXU01000041.1 GCA_003973485.1 Bacteroidota bacterium
AGCAGAAAAAATTAATTTTGACCAAGCCTCTATTGAACGAAAAGTATTGGATTACCGATATGCACTGATGGTTCATGAATATAAAAAATATTATGTAGATAATAATTTAGACACAGCAGTTACGGAAAAAGAGATACAAGATTATTACGTAAATAATAAAGATAATTTTGAATTAAAACAGAATATCATCAGAGGGTATTTTATTACCGTAACCAAGGATGCACCCAAGATTAATCAATTAAAAAAATTAATTAATTCAGACGATCCAGATGACTTCAAAGAACTAAAATCATACTGTTTTCGATTCGCTGAAACTTATTTTCTGGAAGATTCAGTTTGGATAAATTTTGATGAAGCGATTAGAAACACTCCCTTTGTTGGAGTCACGAATAAAGTTGACTTTTTGAAATCCAATAAATTTGTAGAAGATTCAAATGAAGAGAACCTTTATTTTTTAAGAATCAAGGAATACAAAATATCGGATCAAATTTCACCTCTTGAATTCGTAAAGAATGATATTAAACAAATTATTTTAAATAAGAGAAAAGTGGCTTTGGCCAACCAATTAGAAGAGGAAGTTTTTGAAAATGCGAAGAGCTCGAATAAATATGAAATTTACAATCCATAATACCCTTACATTTTTTATATCATTAGCATTAATTTTTGCACCCATTTGGGCAAATGCTCAATCGGAAGCAAAAACAGTTGATAAAATTATTGCTAAAGTTGATAACTATATCATACTAGAATCCGATTTGGCTATAGCCTATAAAGATTATTTATCAAGAGGAGGAAACCAGAGCACTGATGGCCGCTGCGAGGTGCTTGAAAACTTAGTTGTTAATAAATTGATGTTAGCAAAAGCTGAAATAGATTCAGTTACAGTGCCAGAAGCACAAGTAGATGCTCAATTAGAAAGCAGAATGAATATGATGGTGCAACAAATCGGTTCTGAAGAAAAAATTGAAGAGTACTACGGTAAAACTTTAGATGAATTTAAAGTTGAAATCCGAGATGATGTAAAAGAGCAAATGATTATTTCGGAAATGCAGAGAACCATAACCAAGGATTTAGAAGTTACTCCTAATCAAGTTCAAAAGTTTTTTGACAACATACCAAAAGATAGCTTACCCTTTTATTCTACTCAAGTTCAAGTAGGCCAAATTGTTAAAAAACCTAAAATGAGCACAGAAGCAAAAGAAAATATAAAAGCTCGTTTAAATGGGCTAAGAGAACGTATTTTAGAAGGCGAAAACTTTGAAGACATTGCAAGGTTATATTCACAAGAACCAGGAGCAAAACAGACAGGCGGAAACATTGGCTATTTTGAAAGAGGCCAATTAGCACCAGAATATGAAGCTACTGCTTTAAGATTAAAGCCAGGTGAAATTTCAAAACCAGTAGAAACAGATTTTGGCTTTCACATTATTGAATTATTAGATAGAAGAGGAAATGAATTCAACACTAGGCACATTCTTATTTTGCCAAAATTCACGAACAAGGATATGGATAGAACCATTCAATATTTAGATAGTATCAGAAGTTTAATTATAAACGATAGCATTTCATTTGAAAAGGCAGCAGCTGAATATTCAGATGACATGAACACCTCATCAAGTGGTGGCTATTTTATTGAAGGAGAAGCAGGAGGTACAAAAATTTCCGTTGATGAATTAGATCCAAACATATTCTTTACCATAGACACTATGGAGGTGGGAAGTATCACAAAGCCTATTGTTTTCAGACAACAAGACAGATCTGAAGCAGTGAGAATTATTTATTTTAAAGATAAAATCAGGCCGCACAGAGCTGATATAAGAAAAGACTATCAAAAAATTAAACAAGCAGCACTCAATAAGAAAAAAAGTGAAAAATTGGCAAAATGGTTTCAAGATTCAAAATCTGAAGTTTTCATTATCCTTGATGATCATTATAAAGACTGCCAAATTCTTAACTGATAAATATGGAGAAATTTGAAAATGAAGTAGAAGCTGCAAATGCTTTACATGAAAAATTTGAAAGCTTAAAAAAAGAAATAGGTAAGGTTATAGTGGGACAAGAAGAGGTAATTCGATTGGTGATTAGCTCGTTTTTTTGTCATTCTCACAGTCTTCTAGTAGGTGTTCCAGGTTTGGCAAAAACCCTTTTGATCAATACCGTAGCTTCTGCTATGAACCTAAAATTTAATCGTATTCAGTTTACTCCTGATTTAATGCCTTCAGATATTATTGGTGCTGAAACTTTAGATAAGGATAGAAATTTTAAATTTATAAAGGGGCCTATTTTTAATAATATCATTCTAGCAGATGAAATCAACAGAACCCCTCCAAAAACACAAGCTGCATTATTAGAATCTATGCAGGAAAAAAATGTTACTGTTGCAGGTGAAACTTACGCTTTACCTGACCCATTTTTTGTATTAGCCACTCAAAATCCAATTGAACAAGAGGGAACCTATCCTTTGCCAGAAGCACAATTAGATCGGTTTATGTTTAATATCACATTGGATTATCCTTCTTATGAAGATGAGTTGGACATCGTGAAAACATCAGGCCAAGAGCTTGAGGATGTTAAAGCGGTAATGACTTCTGAAGAAATAATTTACTTCCAAAAATTAGTCAATAAAGTTCCTGTTACTGATAATGTAATAGAATTTGCAGTAAAATTAGTACACAGTACGAGACCCAATACAGAAAAAGCCTTTAACATTACGAATGAATATTTAGAGTGGGGAGCAGGCCCTAGGGCATCTCAATTTCTAATTAAAGGGGCAAAATGTAATGCTTTACTTAGTGGTAAATACTCTCCAGATATAGAAGATGTGAAAGCAGTTGCAATTCCAGTCTTGCGCCATAGACTCGTTAAGAATTTTAAAGCTGATGCAGAAGGAATGAGTATTGAAAAAATAATTGAAGAATTGATTTGGAAAGTAGAGGGTAACAACTAATAAACTTATTTTCAACTCCTTCTGAAAACTGCCTGCTTAGTAATTTCGTAATTAGTGACAACACATTCAATAATTGGATATTTCAACAATTATTAACAAAATGAGTTGTTCATATTATGAAACTGCTTTTTACTTTAATTTTTGTCATATTAATAGTTCAATCTTGCGAAACACCTCCGCCAGTTCAGCAGCCAAATGGACAAAATGCTAATGGTGTAAATAATGATGAGCAAGGAGTAATTGTAATTGAAATACCTACAGAGTTAAGAACTCAATCTACTGATTGGGTTTTTAGTCCAAACAAAAGAATAAAAATACCTGACTTACCAATTGATTCAATAATTTTTCAAGCTCCTCTGAGGAGCGCAAATGAGCAGCCTGGAGCTGAAGCAATAGTTTTTAATGTTAGCGACAACAGCTTTATAAGCAGTTCAATTGTACGATCAAATGTTTATTATACTATCGTGAATTATCGTTCAGGAAATTTGAAGGGATATTTTAATCCTAGAGATTATACTATAAGGGTTGGATTAAGAAGTGAAGAAGAAGGGAATTCTGTAGCCATTCCTTATGAGTGCAAACTGATAATTTATTATCAATTGTAGTAATAAAAAATGGCCTCCACAGGTGGAAGCCATCTTATATAAAATCATATATTACTTAAAGTACCAGCTCAATATTTAATTCCAATTGAACACCAGCACCCAGTTCAACATCAGAATCCTCACCAACCACTTCTTGAAAATTACCTTCGGCATCGAATGAAGCGATTATAATATCATAATTACCTGACGGTAAAAATGCTAAATTATAATTCCCTTCAGCATCTACATTGGCACTTGTTACAGCATTCTCAAAAACAAGACCATCCGCGTTTGGTTCCATTTCACTTTCATCATATTCACCATCATTATAGGCATATACTACAAGTTCACCATCAACTTCTCCAGTAACAGTACCCTCAATTGAGCCTACATTAGCATCCTCAATCAATCTTAATGTTGGTTTTAAAATAAACTGACCAGAATTTCCAGCTTTCACAACTGACTTTCTAACATCAAAATCAATTATAATAGAGGTTACTCCGCCATCTGGAATAGTAAAGTCGCCTACTACTTTATAACCTGTTTGAGCGCCACTTGGAACAGTAATTTCTTCGATTGAATCATCATTGAATTTAATGTAATGAGCAGGAATTTCACTATCAGTAGCTACTGAGCTTGAAAGACCAAGTCTTATTTGATCATAAAGTCCACTCACCAATTCTCTTTCGTCTAAGAAGAAAGTTTCTCCACCTTGAAGCTCTAGTAAATTAATAGCTTCTGGGCTTTCATATTCTTTAACAGTAGTCCAGCCTTCAGGGCCAAAAACCTCTACCTTTGAGATACTAATTACTACTTCAGACACATTTTCTGCTTCTAAAGGGCCATCAGTCAAATAGAAAGATGCTCTTCCGTTTCCACTTTCAATTCTGTCGCAGCCATAAAAAAGTACTATTGCTGCTAACGCAAAAATTTTCCACAAATGTTTCATAATTCTTAACCTATTTTGTTTTCAAATATATAACCGAAATTTGAGGAAAATATTTCATTTATCGATTAAAATAAACTGTTTATCGACACTCATGTAAGTTTTATAGAAATATTGAGGTTAAATCAGACATTTTGATTGAGATATAGAAACAAATAAAGCCCCTCAGATTTCTCCGAGAGGCTTTCACTAAAATTTATGATTTACTGATTCTTACTTAGAATCTTTATTATCATCATCATTTACTTCTTCGTATTCCACATCATCTACACCATCACCGCTTTCGCCTTGTGCTTGTTGCCCTGCGTCTCCGCCTGGCTGTCCTTCGGCACCACCAGCAGCTTGCTGTGCTTGGTAGATTTCTTGAGAAGCTGCCTGCCAAGCATTATTTAATTCTTCCATAGAAGAATCAATTGCTTCAACATTTTGGCTGCTATGCGCTTCTTTTAATTTAGTTAAAGCTCCTTCGATAGCAGTTTTGTTACCATCAGAAAGCTTATCACCAAATTCTTTCATTTGCTTCTCAGTTTGGAAAATTAAAGAGTCCGCTTGATTGATTTTATCAATCTTCTCTTTCTCTTTCTTATCGGTTTCAGCATTTGCTTCCGCCTCTTTTCTCATTTTTTCGATTTCCTCTTCGGACAATCCTGAAGAAGCCTCGATTCTGATTTTCTGCTCTTTTCCTGTTCCTTTATCTTTAGCCGAAACATTCAAGATACCATTAGCATCAATATCGAATGTTACTTCAATTTGAGGAACCCCCCTTGGTGCTGGTGGAATACCATCTAAGTGGAATCTACCAATTGAACGGTTGTCTTTTGCCATAGATCTTTCACCTTGCAATACGTGGATTTCTACTGAAGGCTGATTATCAGAAGCAGTACTGAATGTTTCTGATTTCTTAGAAGGAATGGTAGTATTTGACTCAATCAATTTAGTCATTACTCCACCCATGGTTTCAATACCTAATGATAATGGCGTTACGTCTAATAAAAGAACGTCTTTAACCTCACCAGTTAATACACCACCTTGAATTGCAGCACCAATTGCCACAACCTCATCTGGGTTTACTCCTTTAGAAGGTTTTTTACCAAAAAATTTCTCCACTTCTTCCTGAATTCTAGGAATACGAGTTGAACCACCAACCAAAATCACTTCATCAATTTCAGAAGGAGACAAACCAGCATCTTCTAAAGCTTTCTTAACTGGAGCCATTGATCTTTTCACTAGGTCGTCAGATAATTGCTCGAATTTTGAACGGCTTAATTTTCTCACCAAGTGTTTTGGAACGCCATCAACTGGCATAATATAAGGTAAGTTCACTTCAGTTTCAGTAGAACTTGACAACTCAATTTTAGCTTTTTCAGCAGCTTCTTTCAAACGCTGCAATGCCATTGGATCTTGTTTCAAGTCAACGCCTTGCTCATTTTTGAATTCGTCTGCCAACCAGTTGATGATTACTTGGTCGAAATCATCACCACCTAAGTGAACATCACCGTTGGTTGATTTTACTTCGAAAACACCATCACCTAATTCAAGAACAGAGATATCGAAAGTACCACCACCTAAATCGTAAACGGCAATGTTTTGATCTTTATCTCTTTTGTCTAAACCATAAGCCAAAGCCGCAGCAGTTGGCTCATTTATAATTCTTTTTACTTCTAATCCTGCAATTTGTCCAGCTTCTTTGGTTGCCTGACGTTCTGCATCGTTAAAGTAAGCAGGAACTGTAATAACAGCCTCTGTCACTTCTTGTCCTAAGTAATCTTCTGCAGTTGACTTCATTTTTTGAAGAATCATTGCAGATAATTCCTGAGGCGTATAATTTCTATCCCCTACTTTAACTCTTACTGTATCGTTTGCTCCAGATTCAACTTTGTAAGAAGCAATTTTTTTCTCTTCAGAAACTTCAGAGAACTTCTTACCCATAAATCTTTTAACTGATGCAATTGTATTGGCAGGGTTGGTAATAGCTTGACGTTTTGCAGGATCACCTACTTTTCGTTCGCCTTTCCCTTCATCCAAAAACGCTACAATTGAAGGAGTAGTTCTTCTACCCTCACTGTTGGGGATTACAACGGGCTCATTACCCTCCATTACCGCCACACAGGAGTTGGTAGTACCTAAGTCAATTCCAATAATTTTTCCCATGATCTATTTAATTTCTAATTTTAAATTCATTTTTCACATCAAGTAACAATGGATGTGCCAATAATAAATGGGTTCATTTTGTCTGACATTATGACATTTGTAAAAAGATTTCATGGGAATTCGGCAGATTTTATAGCTTAATGAATTTCAAAAACCTTTATTTTGTCATTCATTTTATAAGCTGACATCATGATTCAAAAAGAGCATGAATATATCAAAAACGCTAAGCATGACTTGCAAATCGTTGTAATTGCAGAAAATATCCGAACGCCTGAAAATGTAGGGATGATTATGCGTTTATCGGAAGCTTTTGGAGTTGAAAAGATTTATTTTATTGGGGAACATTCTATTGATCTCACAACCAAAGTAAAGAGGGCTTCAAGAAATACCTACAAAACCATGGATTTTGATTTTGTAGCAGATGGTTCAAATCAAATTCAAAAGTTAATTGATGTAGGGTATCATGCAATTGCTTTAGAAATAACAGAGATTAGCAAGTCTCTACAAAATTTGAGAATTGATGCTCAAAAGAAAATATTAATGATTGTTGGTTCAGAAAGACAGGGCATTTCAGAAGACTTGCTTCAGTTTTGCAAAAGCCATTATCACATTCCTATGTTTGGAGATAACTCTTCCATCAATGTAGTGAATGCATTATCTATAGGCTTATTTAAAATCATTGAAGCAGGATAGGGTGTGCTAAATTGCTAAAAAATAATAAAGCCATTCACATAGCAATGCGAATGGCTTATCATTACGAAAACAATCTGCTTTTAACCGTTTGATTTCGACTGCACAACGCTATCAACCTTCTGTCTAAATTCTTCATCTTGTTGATAGGCCATCATTATTTTCTGATACTTTTCTTGGCTAATATCATGATTTTCAAGTGCAGCTACCATTTTTGATTGCGTCTTTTGATTGTTAGTCATGATTTCCTGCGCAGCTGCGTTGAAAGCTTTCATTTCTTCTGAACTAGCTTCTTCCTCAGATTGTCCCTGCTGAATTGCCACAATTTCATTGAATCTATCTAAATCCAAGTCATTCTTCTCAATAATTGCCATGGATTTTTTTTGAGCCTCTTGTTGAACTTTAGTTACATCAAGATTAGCCTCAACAAAAGTCTCAATCTCATCTTCACTATAATCTGTTGATACTTCCTGTTGCTGCTGCATTGGCATTTGCTGCTGAGCAAATACAACTACTGCAAACATAGACATTATAGTGGTTGCAAAAATTCTCTTCTTCATCATTTTATGGTTTTATTTGAAAATAATTCTATTACTTTGGCAACGAAGAGGAAGTGTATTGTTGTGAAAATCTACAAAATCTCTGAAAGTTCTTTATATTCTGAAATGGAATGTTAAAATACTGAAATCAAGTTTCTGACTCAAGTAACCATTTTGGGGTCTCTGGTGCTTGGTATTGCTCCATTTTAGTTAATAAGCTTTCAATATTATCATCATTCAAGAGCATATTTCGATTAATATCTTTTAAAAAATCCTGCTCTGTCATTTGAGAAAGCATATCCAAAAGTGGTTGATAAAAATTTTCCATATTCAATAAGCCAACTGGTTTTTTATGTAAGCCCAATTGTCCCCAAGTCAGGATTTCAAAAAGCTCTTCCATGGTGCCAAAACCACCGGGCAGTGCAATAAAACCATCTGCCAAATCATGCATTTTCAATTTGCGCTCATGCATGGATTCGACTACTATCATTTCTGACAGTTCATTGTGCGCCACTTCTTTGGTTTGCAAAAAATCAGGAATAACGCCTATCACCTCTCCTTTTTCACTCAATGCTCCATCTGCCACAGCACCCATTAAGCCGATTTTTGCTCCACCATAAACTACTCCTATGTTTTTTTGAGCTAGTATTTTACCCAAAAGAAAAGCCACTTCTGTGTATTTTCCGTTTTTTCCTGCGCTTGAACCACAGAATACTGTTATTCTCTTCATTCCTAATGATAACTTATTTTTGAGTCATATCAAATGATTTTCTTTTGCTTTCCATATTCCAAAAGGATCTGATAGGGGTCTCCTTTCAAATTTAACATTTGGGCAAATACAGGTTCCGTTTTTATACCCGATTCCTTTAAACGGATAATTTCCATTCTGAATTCCTCACCTCTATCAGTTAAAACCTCATGTTCAATCAGCATGTGCTGAAAAGCTATTTGCTGATTGGAAGGAATGCTTTGTGCGAATATTTCTACAGGAAAATTGTCCATCATAAACCGCACTATAACCGTAGGTTCATCCTGAAATATTTTTTCCATCATAGAAAATTGGGGGTAATTGCTAAAATGTTTTTGAATATCATCTTTAAACACCTGCTTATCTTCGAATGAGCATACGATATCTAAATCACTATCCTTTATGGGTATGTCAATAGGAATGGTTCCAACCAAAAGAGGCTGGAAATTTGCTAACTTTTCCATGACTCTATTTACAGTCAAAACTTTATGAGCTTCTTTTTGAAGCTGGCTGCCCTGACCTAGATAGTCAATAGATTCAAAATTCATTTTTGTTTTTTTTATTTAACACTTTGATATTTTGTTAAATATATAAAACAATTAATAATATTGTTGTTTATATTTAACATTTTGTACATTTGTAATATGCATTAAACATAATCCAAATGGAAAGGATAATAAAACACTTTCAGAAAAAATTAAAATCAAATATCCCCGAATTTAAGCGCTATCTCTATAATGAAATTGATTGGAACCAGCGACTAATCCTAATTTTAGGGCATAGAGGAGCAGGAAAAACTACTCTCCTTTTACAAAAGGTGATAGAACAAGCTCAAAATTCCATCTATTTTAGTTTGGATGATTTTTATTTTGAGGAAAACCGATTAATCATTCTATTGGAATCCCTGTATGAAAAAGGATACAGAAATTTCTATTTAGACGAGGTTCATCGTTATGAATATTGGTCAAAAGACATTAAAATGGCTTATGACCAATTGGACGATGCTCACTTCTACATCACTGGTTCGTCCATTTTAGAAATTGATAAAGCGCAGGCTGATTTATCAAGAAGAGCAAGTGTCTTTCATTTATCAGGTTTATCATTTAGAGAATTCCTAAAATTAGAATACAAACAGGATTTTGAAACTTATACTTTAAATGATGTGATCAGTAAACATCAAGAAATTAGTACACAAATAACTGACAGTATCAATATTATTCCTGCTTTCAATAAATATTTAGAGTTTGGATATTTTCCATTCTATAAGGAGGACAAACAAACCTATAAATCCAGATTACAAGAAATAGTGAGGGTAGTAATTGAAATGGATATCGCACCTAATGAAGATATTTCCTATAGCAGCTTAAGGAAGATGGAAAAATTGCTGTTTATTATCAGTCAGATCGTGCCATTTACACCAAATATTTCTGAACTGGCCATAAAGCTGGATACTTCCAGAAATAGTGTTTTAAAAATGTTGGATTTACTAGCAAAAGCAGATATACTACTCTTATTAAAAAAGGATGCAAAAGGCATGAGTTTTTTACAAAAGCCTGAAAAGGTCTATTTAAATAATACCAATCTAGCTTTTTCATTTACTGACCAACCAAATCCAGGAAATCTAAGAGAAACATTTTTCTTAAATCAATTAAGTGTAAAGCATGCAGTAAGCTCTCCAAAATTTGGTGATTTTATGGTGGATGATCAATATATTTTTGAAATAGGCGGACCAAATAAAACCAGTAAACAAATAAAAGGGATTCCAAATTCTTATATAGCTGCAGATAAAATCAAATTTGGGACGGATAAAACTATCCCGTTGTGGTTGTTTGGGTTTTTGTATTAATCGCGGTTTATCCTTCCTTTACTAAATCTTCTTTTTGTTCAGTGACTAAACTATACAAAAATTCAGGTGCGAAATCGGCTCCACAATCCCAGTAAATTGTCCACCTATCTTTTTGAAAATTTTTGAAATAATTTATATCTCTCAATGGCTCAAAAACCTTTCCCCAGATCTCATTTTTTAAGTCAACAATACCCGACATACCATCATCAAAAACGAGCTCTATTTTATATTCTTCAACATATTCAGCTTTTTCTACCTTTCTTACCATTTTTTTATAATTATTTAAGTGGTTTTATATTGTTTAAAGGTTCATGCTTTTCAATTAGTTCCCAATTTTCAAGTAATGCTTCTTTATTTAAATCTAACCATTCGTAAACTAAATTTGGCTCTACTGTTATTTTAATGGATAAAGAAGTTTAACCCTATCGCCTGCGTCCCGCTGGTGATGGCTACTTGTGCCTATGGCACATAATGTTGGCTTGGTTAAAAGTGATCATTAAGCGGTAAACAGCTCAACTGCGCCAGAGGCGATAGTAATTTCCACCAGCCGGAGGCAGG
>QNXU01000301.1 GCA_003973485.1 Bacteroidota bacterium
AATCAAAATATTGATTTTCAAGTGCAAACAATACGGACTTTTCCTTCAAAAAGGCTTGCACTTGCTGAAAAACTATTATACTATAATCACTGCCAATATAGATAGGAAATTCTTTTTTGTTATTTAATCTGTTTTTAAGCAAGCCCTAAGTAAAGGATTTTTTATATCATGTGTGTCACGTTCTCCAGACTTCCGTGATACTTTTCTACTTCCACACCAAATTTATCCAGAAAATCTAAGCCTTCATCTCGATCTAAACCTTTATATTCTGCATAAGAATTAAGGTAAATTACTTTTTTAATTCCCATGCTGAAAATTATTCTTGCACATGATAGGCAAGGAGAGAGAGTGACATATAGGGTTGAGTTTTCAACAGAGGCATTGTTTTTCACAGCATACATAATAGCATTTTGTTCAGCATGAATTGCCAGCATGCAACTTCCTTTGGAATCGAGCCCGCAACCTTTCCCCGGAAACTCCTCATCGCAATTGTGAGTTCCAGCTGGTGGACCATTATAGCCAATAGAAATGATACGGGTTTCTTTTGTCAATACAGCGCCAACATGTCTTTTTATACAATGTGAGCGTTTGGCCAAGTTAACGGCCAATTCCATGAAAATATCGTCAAATTGTGGTTTTTTCATAAAACAAATATAATGGATTATGGTGCTAAGCGTAATAAAATTGTAAATTGCTTTTAAAAATAAAACAGGAAATTATGAAAAAATTAATCACATCGATTTTAGCATGCTTTGCATTGCTTGCTTTAATAAGTTTTGATGCGCAGGCTCAAGAGGCTTTAAAACAAAAACCAAGTCCATTAGGCATGGTAACTTACACTTTTGAAGATACTTATATGAAAGTAACTTACGGAAGACCGCATTTAAGGGGTAGGGAAGCATTTACAGAAACTGCTGAATTAGCTCCATTAGGTAAAATTTGGAGAACAGGGGCGAATGAAGCTACTGAAATTACAATTACTGATACAGTTAAAATGGCCGGAGAAACTATTCCAGCCGGAACTTATTCTCTTTTTACTATTCCAGGCGCTAAAAGCTGGACTATTATTTTAAATAAAGACGTAGGACAGTGGGGAGCTTATAAATATGATGAGGAAAATGATTTGGTGAGATTTGAGGTGCCAGTTAATAAGTCTGATGAAATGTTTGAGCCATTCACAATTAGATTTGAGCAGGCAAATGGAGAAGTAAGCTTACAAATGATTTGGGCTAACACTATGGTGAGTATTCCGATTGAATTTTAGATTGTAATCTAGATTAATAATTTTGAAAAGCTATAAGGATTCAAAACCTTGTAGCTTTTTCTGTTTTATGCTAATTTGAATTTAATCTTTCCTCATTTTAAAATTATGAATATGACTTTCTTCAAAGAATTTAAAGAGTTTGCCATTAAAGGAAATGTCTTCGATATGGCTGTTGGTATCATAATAGGATCAGCTTTTACAAAAGTGGTAAATTCAATAGTTGCAGATTTAATAATGCCTGTTTTAAGTATTTTTATTGGTAAAATCAATTTTAAAGATTTGGCTTACGTCTTTCAAGAAGCTGAATTGGATGAAAGAGGAAATGTATTGAGTGCTGCTATTACCATTAATTATGGTAATTTAATTCAATCCACAATTGATTTTTTAATTATAGCCTTTTGTATTTATGTAGTAGTAAGGATGTTTAATAAATTAAGAAAGAAATCCGAAAATGAAGAAGATGGAACGGTGACTACACCCAAAAACATTGAATTATTAGCTGAGATTAGGGATTTGTTAAAAGAAAAGAATTCAAAGTAGTTTTTTCTGCACATATTTCCACGTATGTACTATAATTGCTAAATTCCAATATCAAAACTTAAACACTATGAACAGAAGAAAATTTATAAAACAAGCAGGGGTGGCATCCTCACTTGCCTTTATCCCTACTTCCATTCTTTCCGCCTGCACTACTCAAAATCAAGGCGTTGCAAAGGAAGCTGGCTTACAATTATACACTTTAAGGGAAGCTTTGGAAAAGGATTTTAAAGGCACGATTGAAAAGGTAGCTAAGATTGGGTATAAGAATTTAGAGTTTTTCAATTATTCAGACGGTAAGTATTTTGGAAACAGCATTAAAGAAGTAAAGTCCATTTTGGATGAGTTGAATTTAAAAGCTAAAAGTAGCCATGTCTTGACTGGCTGGGCTATGCCTAAAAACCTTGGAACCATGACTAATGATTGGGAGAGGACAGTAGCCGATGCCGCTGAATTAGGCCAAAGTCATATTGCTTGCGCTTATCTTTTTGATTCGGAACGGGAAAGTATAGATGATTATAAAAAATTGTCCGATTTACTAAATACTTGTGGAGAGACTTCAAAAGAATATGGCATTCAAATGGCTTATCATAACCATGATTTTGAATTTCAAGCAATGGATGGCAAAATTCCTTATGACTTATTGCTGTCTGAATGTGATATTGAATTAGTGAAATTTGAATTGGATTTATATTGGACTGCGAGAGCAGGAGTAGACCCAGTTAGTTATTTTAAAGAGCATGAGGGAAGATTTCCATTATGGCATGTAAAAGATATGGGCGCAGGAGAGGATCAGTTTTTCTCAGCTGTTGGAGAAGGAGTGATAGACTGGCAAAATATTTTTAATCATGCTTCTACTGCGGGTTTAAATCAATTCTTTGTAGAGCAAGATGATACAAAAAGTGGAAAACCTTTTGAAGAAATTACAAAGAGTTATAAGTATTTGAAGGGAATCAGGAAGAGTTAGAAGTATGAAGTTAGAAGTTGGAAGTTACTTTGAGCTTCCAACTTCTGACTTCCCACTTACTTCAATTCTTTAATCTTAATATTTCTAAACCATACGTTATCTCCATGATCCTGGAGGGCTATGAATCCTTTAGGTGCAATATTACCCCAGTCATCATTGCCTATGTCAGCCCATTTGCTATTGGCAATTAGATTAGCCATTTCATCGGAACCGATTGTGTATTGAACCACCGTATCTCCGTTTTGGATATGAACAATATCATTTCCTTTTGCAATCACTTCAGCTTTGTTCCATGTGCCATGCCCTTTAAAATTTTGCGGATTAGCAGGGATAAGGTCATATAAAGAACCAGCTTGTCTGTTTCCATTCTTTCCTAATTTTGCATCAGGATGGTGTTTGTTATCTAACACTTGCATTTCAGGAGCCGTTTTCCAGATGTAATCAAACTCTTCTTTACCACGATATAAAATTCCTGAATTAGCAGCGCTATCCACCATCCACTCTAGCTTAAGATGGAAATCAGCAAATTCCTTTTCGTAAACAATATCTCCACCGTCTTTAGCTCCAGCTTCTCCTCTGCCTGAACCTTGAATGTGAAGAGCATTTTTGTCAATATCCCAAGCAACAGGGAAAGTTTCCTTTTTATATCCGCGCCATCCTTCGGTAGATTCACCATCAAATAATAATACCCAACCATCTTTCTTTTCTTGAGGTGTTAAGGCATTAATTGCAGCTGGACCAGCTTTAATTTTATCATAAGATTCTTCAGTACCCTCTGCTTCTGTACTTTCTTCTGCCTTTTCTTTTTTCTCACTACTGCAGGCATAAATAGCCATTAATGAGATAAAACCGATAAATAATGATTTTTTCATTGTTCTCTTTATTTAAAATTTTAAAAAATATTCTTGATCTTGGTTTAGTGAAAACTGTCAGGTTTTACTCCTTAATAACTGAATCCGTTTAATGACTATGAGTTGTAAGAAATATTTATAAACCTGACAGGTTTTAAATTATTAATTATCCAATAATTCGTAATTCTTAATTATAAAATTCTTAATTAATACTCCCATCCTGTACGATAAGTCCTCTTAATATATTCTTCTGCAGCTTGTTTTGCATTAATGGTTTCGTATTTCGTATCGAATTTAGGGTCACCATCAATTACAGTAAATTTATCAGAAGATACTACTCTGATTTCCTCATCCTCTCCAATATTGGTGATTTTCATGTTTTCAGCATCCCAATCAAGCTTTCTTCTCAAGTCTTGTAGTCTTACTGCCAAATTACCTGCAACCACAACTTCATTTAATGGACCTGCATAAGCAAAATTTGAACTACATTCCACTCTTGATTTCTTATCTTCTTTAGCAGCTCTAACCCAGTCCATTTCATGACCACCTTCCATGGCTTTAGGGATTCTTCTTAATTCATTGGTCACTGGTGGTGGATTGTCCTCTCTACCGATAATAAATGGTTCCATTGCATAAGTACCACATATTAAGGTGCCTTTAGTTCCATAAAAAATAGCGCCACCCCAGCCCATTTGATCACCAGGATACCATCCGTCTTTTAATCCTTCGGGTCTGTCAGGTTTTAATCCTCCGTCATACCATGTGAATTCTACTGCTGGCATATTAATTTTACCCTTTTTAGGTCTTTCACCAAAGTAATAAGTTACTTTTTCAGCTACTGGAGCACTTTCAGTATTAACTTGAGAAGAACTTGCCTCAAATGCATAAGGATAACCTAATTCTAATGCCTTGTAGACTGGATCCATAATATGACAAGCCATATCGCCTAAAGCACCGGTTCCAAAATCCCACCATGCTCTCCAGTTCCATGGAGTATATGCTTCATGATAAGGTCTTTCAGCTGCAGGGCCTAAAAATAAATCCCAATCCAAAGTGCTTGGAACAGCCATTTTTTCTTTTGGTCTTTCTAAGCCCTGTGGCCAGATTGGTCTATCTGTCCAAGCATCTACTTTTTTTACTTCACCTATTTCACCATTCCAAATCCATTCGCATACTTTGCGCATATCGTCAGAAGAGTTTCCTTGATTACCCATTTGAGTAGCTACTCCAGTTTTATCTGCTAATTCTCTTAGTTTCCTGGATTCATAAACAGAATGTGTTAATGGCTTTTGTAAATAAACATGCTTTCCTGCTGTCATGGAGTCTTTAGCAGATACATAATGCGTATGGTCAGGAGTACTGATCATTACAGCATCAATGTCTTTATCCATTTCATCTAGCATCTTACGATAATCCTTGAATTTTTTTGCTTTTGGATAATCGTTAAAAGTTCTGTCAGCATACTTCCAATCTACATCAGCAAGAGCCACAATATTTTGTGAGTTCATGTTACGCAAATTAGCACGCCCCATTCCTCCAACACCAATTCCTGCAATATTCAGCTTATCACTAGGTGCGGTGTGACCTAATCCTGCAATTACATTGCTTGGCACTATGGTGATGCCAGCTGCTGCCAGTCCCATGTTGCGTATGAATTTACGCCTGTTTAAATGATTTTCTTTATTTGAGTCGTCCATAATATAAATGTTTTTGTAATGGTTTAAGTGGAATGAAATTAGGAAATCTATTGTATAAAACATAAAAATATTTGGTGAAAGGTTGAGGTAAGTTGTTTTTAAACTTGATAACTATCTGATATTCAGAAGTTAATTTGGCTAAAAAGATAGTGTAATTATTACACTTAGGTAGGAGAGTTATGTATTATGGTAGCGTTTTTTAAATGTTAAATTATACTGAAGATAAATTCCAGAGTGAAAAGTAAAAGTCGGAATTAATGCTTGGAGTTCCCGGATAAAACAAAAAAAAGCCTTCCTGCATCTCTGCAAAAAGGCTATCTATTATCTTTAACTCTTAAACCTTAAGATCTAAAAATTATAACTTAAAATTTCAAAATTATTTCCTTCTGCTGCCTGAACCCGCTTTCACTCTAGCTCTTCCACCTGGTTTTCTATCGCCACTTCTTTTCTTAAATCCACTTCCACCACTGCTATTTCTTTTGCCTTCTGGTCTGCTTGATTTTCTTGGTCCACCGCCCATTTTTGGTTCGGCAACTACTTTGCGTCCATCAAACTCACTTCCGTTTAATGCATTTAAAATTGTTTGTTCGTGCTGGCTTTCTACTTCCATAAAAGTAAAACTTCTCTGAACATCAATTTTACCAAATTCAATTCCATTTGGGACACTTTGTAAGCCATTAATCCATCCTAATAATGTTCCCGCATTCAAATTATCCTTCTCACCGATGTTCAAGAATAGTTTATTAAAGTCTCCGCCTCTTCTTCTATCCCCTCTATCTTTGTTATCTCTCTCTCTACCTGCTTTTGCATTTTGGTTTAAGTCAGCAGAATTTTTATAATATTCTAAAAACTTATTGAATTCCAACGAAACAAATTTCTTGATTAATTCTTCACGACTTAAATCTTCAAATTCAGCCGCAATATTATTAATAAATGGTTCGATTTGTTTTTCATCAACTTTTGTAGCCTTCACTTTTTCAATAAAAGCCATCAATTGTTTTTCAATTACAGCATCTCCAGCAGGAACTTCCGCCTTTGTAAAGGTTTTACCTAAAATACGCTCTAATTGTTTGATTTTATTGAGGTCTCTTGGGCCAATAATTGCCATTGAAATACCTGCCTTTCCAGCACGGCCAGTACGGCCGCTTCGGTGCGTATAAGTTTCCAAGTCATCTGGAATATTATAATTGATGACGTGTGTAATTTCATTTACGTCCAAACCTCTAGCCGCCACATCAGTAGCCACTAACATTTGTAAATTCTTTTTTCTGTATCGACCCATAACTGCATCTCTTTGCGCTTGTGATAAATCACCGTGCAAACAGTCAGCATTATAGCCATCTGCCATTAATTGGTCAGAAATTTCTTGGGTTTCGCGCTTCGTTCTACAGAATATGATAGCATAAATATCAGGATTGATATCTGCGATTCTCTTTAAAGCTAAGTATTTATCTCTTCCATTCACTACAAAGTAGAAATGCTCTACTTTGTCAGCACCTTGATTTCTTTTTCCTGATGATATTTCCTCAGGATTGTTCATGTAGTTATTAGAAATCCTTAATACCTCTTTCGACATAGTCGCAGAGAATAATAAAGTTTGTCTTTGATCAGGTGTATGCGATAAAATGAAATCTAAATCATCTTTAAAGCCCATATTCAACATTTCATCGGCTTCATCCAAAACAACCCATTCAATGTCTTCTAATTTTAATTTTTTTCTTTTGATCAAATCCACTACACGGCCTGGCGTACCTACCACAATCTGAGCTCCTTTATTCAAGGCTTTAATTTGTGTTTCAATACTTGCCCCACCGTAAACAGGGACAACATCTAATTTTTTGGAGTATTTGGTAAATGAATTAAAATCATTCGCAATTTGAATGGCTAATTCTCTTGTAGGGCACAATACTAATGATTGTGTCTTTTTTGAATCACCATCTATTTGGTTTAAAACTGGCAGTCCGAAAGCGGCTGTTTTACCAGAACCCGTTTGTGCTAAGGCAATTAAATCTTGCTTAGTGTTTAATAAATGTGGAATAGTTTTTTGCTGAATAGCAGTTGGCTCTAAAAAGCCAATTTCTAAAATTGCTTTTAGGATTTCAGGCTTTAGGCCTAATTCTTCAAATGTTAACATGTGTTATTTTAAAAATTTAATACAATATCAGGGATATGTTGTGACATGACTGCATAGCAGCCTATTGCATTAAGCGACTCTCGATTATTCCCTGGCTTAACCCAAGCCATTTTCGAACCTTTCGAGTAGCCTAGGATTGTAATTGTGATGCAAAGGTAAAAATAATTTTTTGATAAACTACTATTATGTAAAAAATAACCAAATATTATTTTGTCTTATGGTTTTTTGAACTTCAAAAATTGAAAACACTTCTTATTTATTTGGCAATAATTCCTATTAATTAACCAATCCTGTAAAATTGAATTTGTACTAATCAAAAGCTTTTGAAATTGGTTATATTGTGAATTGAATAAAATAAACACCAAAATATCATACTATGAAAAGAATATTTTACTTACTGTTTTTAGGTCTGTGGGCATGCGATGATAAGCCAGAGACAAAAATAGATACTTGGGTTCCTTATGATGAATCTGCAATTATTGCTCAAAATGCAGATCATGAATCAGAATATATGCGCTATAAATTGATTCAATCTAAAGTTAGCGATAGAAATGATTTGTGGAAGCAAATAGAACCTCAAATTAGTGATTTTACAGCTGAAGATTATGAGCGCTTGAAGCCACTTATTCTGGAACAGGATATGATGAGTATGCAAAAGGCTGTAGCGGAAGATAAATTAAGCTATAAAGAATTAACGCAATGGTATTTGTATAGAATAGTCCTTTTTGAAAATGATAGTTTGAGTACTCTAAACAATATTATTTCAATAAATCCTAATGCAGTTCAAGAAGCAATTGCAAAAGATGATAGTAAGTCAAACGATAATCATCCAATCTACGGAATGCCAATTTTACTAAAAGATAATATTAATTTTGAAGGGATTCCTACCACTGCAGGAGCAGTTGCTTTGCAAAATAACCAAACGGCTGATGCCCATATTGTAAAGCGTTTAGAAAATAGTGGAGCTATTATCTTAGGTAAATCCAGTTTGAGTGAATGGGCTAACTTTTTATGTGACGGTTGCCCGAATGGATACAATGCCATTGGTGGGCAAACTTTAAATCCTTATGGAAGAGGAGAGTTTGATACGGGCGGTTCTAGCTCAGGAAGTGGTTCTTCTATAGCCGCAAATTATGCAGCTGGAGCTATTGGAACAGAAACATCAGGTTCTATTTTATCACCATCAAGTTCAAACTCTATTGTAGGATTAAAACCAACAGTTGGTTTGTTAAGCAGGGGAGGAATAGTGCCAATTTCCAGTACTTTGGATACACCTGGCCCTATGACTAGAAATGTGATGGACAATGCCATTATGCTTTCGGCATTGACAGGTGAAGATTCAGAAGATGAGGTAACTGTTGGCAATTCTCCAGATAAGGAATACTGGAAATCACTTGAGGAAAGTAACTTAGAAGGCATGCGATTGGGAGTGATGAAAGGATTTTTGGAAGATTCCTTATATAAAGTCAATGTTCAACAATTGAAGGAATTGGGAGCGGAATTAGTAGAAGTTGAAGCTCCTCAGGTAGATTTATCTGGTTTTTTGACTTTATTAAATATGGATATGAAAGCAGATTTACCGCATTATTTTGAGAATTATGCTGGCTCAAGTGTTAAGCTGCGTTCAGTTCAAGATGTAATTCAATTTAATTTAGGAGATTCAGCTACTAGAATTCCTTATGGTCAAGCCAGATTTGAAGGAATTGTAAATGATACCACCTCAGTAGAAGCATTTGATAGTTTGAAAGCAAGATTAATGAGTGAAGGAAGGAGATATTTTGAAACTATGATGAATGAAAATGAATTAGATGCTGTTTTATCCATTAATAACTGGAGTGCAGGCTATGCGGCTGTGGCTCATCATCCGGCTTTGACAGTTCCTATGGGATATGAAGAAAATGGACAGCCGAAAGGCATAACGTTCATTGCAGAGCCGTATTCAGAAGAGAAATTATTGAAAATTGCTTTTGCTTTTGAAAAGAAAACTAAAGCGAGGGAGATTCCTGCTGATTATCGGTAATCTGTGAATGAATAATTTTAATAAATAAAAATGGTCGGTGATTTGCTGACCATTTTTTGTTTTAAGGAAGATGCCCCAGTGCCTGACAACCGTATGAGGCATAAATCAAATCCGTATGTTCATCAAACTCCTTGGCAGCAGAACGGTCAGACGGGTCATTACATTTTAGGAACATTTTACTATTAAGCAGTCAGTTTCTCTAGATTTGATATTGTAACCCGTCAGACCGATAGAACTGGCCTTTGTGTCTCACAGCTGTAATCGCACATCGCTTGCCCAGTTTCTGACGGTTACAACTATCTGACGCATACACTCTAACATTGTTTGTTCGTGTCTGACTATTGAAACCACCCTTCGAACCATAGTATACAATCCACACAAAAAAAGGTTGTTAGATCAATCCAACAACCTTTTTTATTTACCTAGCTTCTAGATACTTGATACTAGTGACTAGATACTATTTCTTAACAATATTCTTCAAAAACCTGCACCAAATGATTTCCGATCATTTCAGCAGTTCTTCCTTCAATGTGGTGTCTTTCAACAAAGTGAACCAATTCACCATCTTTAAACAAAGCGATAGATGGAGAAGATGGCGGATAAGGAGCTGTTAACTCTCTTGCTTTTGCTACTGCTTCCTGGTCAACGCCAGCGAAAACTGTAGTCAAATGATTAGGCTTCTTTGGACTTTGTTGAACTGCCCATTTAACGCCTGGTCTAGCTGCTCCTGCAGCACATCCACATACTGAATTGATTACCATTAAAGAAGTTCCTTTATGGTCTTTTAGGTGCTCAGCCACCTGATCAGCTGTTTTGAATTCTTCAAAACCAACTTCTGTTAAATCTGCACGCATTGGTGCTACTAATTCTTCAGGATACATATTTTATCGATTTAAGATTTTAGATGATGAGATTTTAGACTAAACTGTAAACACTCACCATTTCTATTTATTATTTGTACAATTATTTTATTCTGAGAACTTTCAAAGTTACTTTTAATAATTATATTTACTTCTTGGGTTTTGTTGTGGTCAATAGCATTATTAATTATCGGTTCAAATATTTCCCAAGCGACATATTCATTTACGTGTACTTTGGGACAATTTTTGTCCAACTGCAAATCAAACTTATATTGATCTCCCTCATTAAAAACATACATATCTGGCCTAGACACTGATCTCTTATTATTAGCAGCATCAATTCCAACGCTATTCGTTATAATAGCATTGATTAAAAATACTGATGCCATTATCTTAAATAAATTTTTCATCCTTATCTCCTAATTATTGTTATTTGAAGCTAATTACTTTTTATAGCATGTGTCTACCCAATGAGTCAGATAAGGATATTTTATATTCATCTGTTTTACCCATGACTCAATTACTTCTTTTGATTCATTCCATTGTCCATATTCTGTTTTACCTAAACCATCTTTT
>QNXU01000432.1 GCA_003973485.1 Bacteroidota bacterium
TATTTTTCTCTTAGGATGCGCCATTTTATTCTAAATTTTAATTCTTATTTCTTTTTATTCAAATTTTTTAATGCTGCCCATCTTGGGTCAATGCTTTCTTCCTCTTCCTCCAGCTCTTCTTCAGCATCATCTATATACACATATTCATTATGTTCCTCATCTTCCTCAATCTCATCAGGATGCAATTTTTTCAAGGGTATTTGCAAAGCAATGGTTTCATAAATGAAATGCCCCACATTAATCACTTGAGTGTTTTTTGTGATGACCATTACATCTTCTTCCAACTCTTGCTCCTCTTCCCCATATTTATACAACAACTTTTTGTTGATTTCTATAGGATATTGAAAAGGCTCTAAGCTTCTATCACTAATTAAGTCAACGTAGCCTGAGAAATTCAAATCTAACTCCATTAGATTTTCTCTTTTATCTAATAAAACTTGAATTTTTACTTCTCCACTTTCTACCAATTCACCTTCAAACTCACTGAAAAAGGCTGAATTTACTGCAAATTCATATTCATGCTGCTTGTTTCCAAGCTTATAAACCTGAATGTCGAAATCCTTCAATTTTTCCATCCCATCTGAATTAAGAGCGCAAAGATAAAAATATTATTTGATATTACTAAACTGCTTTAAGAATATTCTTTTCTATTCTTTATGATATCGATTGCCAAGAACAAGGCTTGACGCATAGAAGTTTCATCTGCTAAGCCTTTTCCTGTTAAATCATAAGCTGTTCCATGATCTGGGGAAGTCCTTACAAAAGGAAGACCTGCCGTGAAATTTACACCATTTGAAAAAGCCAGCGTTTTAAAAGGAATTAGACCCTGATCGTGATACATAGCCAAAACAGCGTCAAAATTTTTATATTGTTGATTCCCAAAGAATCCATCTGCAGGAAAAGGCCCAAAAACCAATTTCCCTTTTTCTTTTCTTTTTTCAATTAATGGCTTAATCATTTCTTCCTCTTCATTTCCAATCACTCCTCCATCACCAGCATGCGGATTCAGTCCTAAGACTGCAATTCTTGGTTTCTTAATTCCGAAATCATGCTTTAAAGATTTTTCTAATACATCCAGCTTACTATCTATCTTTTCTGCAGTAATTTTTTCGCTCACTTCTTTAATTGGAATATGACCAGTAACTACTCCAACTCTTAAATCTCCATCTACTAAAAGCATCAAGCTATCTTTTACTCCTGCCTGCTGCGCTAGATATTCAGTATGTCCTGCAAATTTGAAATCCTCAGACTGTATATTATGCTTATTTATTGGAGCTGTCACAATTGCATCCACCTTACCTTCCATTGCATCTTCCACCGCTTTTTTTATACTAATGAAAGCATATTTCCCAGCTTCTTCAGATGATTGCCCCATGGTGATATTCACCGTTTCTTCCCACAGGTTCAGTACATTAAGTTTTTTATCGCTTAACTCTTCCAATTTTTTCAATTGAAAATAATTGAAATCTCGAATATTTAATGCTTTCCTGTAGTAAGAAAGAATTTTTCCAGAACCGTAAACCACTGGAGTCATCATTTTTATAATTCTCGGGTCTTCCAAAGATTTAATAATCACTTCAGGTGAAATACTATTCACATCTCCGATGGTAATGGCTATAGTTGGTTTAGTAAGTTCTTCCATATCTTAAATAAGCGCTTGAAGTCGAATTTTAAAATAATTATGATTAAATTCTGTGCAATTTAGTTTTTTTTTATCTGCTTTGAAAAATGAAGGGAGTAAGAGCGAAAAAACATTTAGGGCAACACTTTTTAAAAGACCAAAATATTGCCAAAAAAATAGTAGAAAGCCTTAGTGGGCATAAAAAATACCAACATCTTTTAGAAATTGGGCCAGGCACTGGTGTGCTTAGTAATTTTTTAATTGATAGAGCTGAATATGAGCTTCTATTTATGGATGTTGACCAAGAATCAGTGGACTACCTTCAAAATCAATATCCTGACTATAAAGAAAAAATCATAAAAGAAGACTTCTTAAGAATAGATTTGGGTCATTATTATAAAGAAGCTTTCGGAATTATAGGGAATTTCCCATACAATATTTCCTCACAAATATTTTTTAAGGTATTAGAATATAGAAATCAAATTCCGGAAGTGGTGGGGATGATTCAGAAGGAAGTTGCGGAGCGAATAGCTGCAAAAGAAGGCAGTAAAACTTATGGGATTTTGAGTGTATTGCTTCAGGCTTTTTATGAGGTTGAATACCTTTTCTCTGTTCCGCCTAACGTATTTAATCCTCCACCAAAAGTAACTTCCGCTGTTTTACGACTGAAAAGAAATGACACTCAAACTTTAGATTGCGATGAAAAGTTATTTTTCAGAGTAGTGAAACAAGGCTTTAATAACAGAAGAAAAACTTTAAGAAATGCTTTAAAGACTTTCAATTTATCTGATGAAATAAAGTCATTAGATTTGTTGGATAAACGAGCCGAGCAACTGACCGTTAATGATTTTGTAGAATTGACAAACCATATTGCCAATGGAGAATCTTGAGGAAAAAGAACATATTGACCAATTTGAGCTTTCAAAAGAGTATTTGGAGAAATTGCAAACTGCCATTTCCGAGCAGGATGAGCAGTTTATAAAAAATACGCTTGATGAAACGAATCCTGCCGATATCTCCACTATTCTTTTGGAATTCAATACCGAGGAATCTCGCTATGTATTGGATGTATTGGAAAATGAGGTCAGTGCTGAAGTTATAAATGATTTAGATGAGGATGTTCGTTCCAAATATTTAAAGGAATTTAATACTACAGAGATTGCCGCCATGCTGAATGAATTAGATTCAGATGATGCGGTGGATATCATAAATGAATTACCTTTAAAAGACAGAGAAGAAGTAATTGCTTCTTTGGAGAATAAAGAAAAAGCTAAAAACATATTAGACCTTTTACGCTACGAAGAAGACGTAGCGGGTGGTTTGATGGCAAAAGAGCTAATTAAAGCCAACGTTAACTGGTCTATCAATCAGTGCATTGAAGAAATCAGAAGGCAGGCAGAGAATGTTGAGAAAATTTATTCAGTATATGTAGTGGACGACCAAAACATCTTGTTAGGTAGAGTTTCTTTAAAGAGAATCATCTTAGCTGATGACCACCTAAAAGTAAAGGACCTCTATGATGATGATGTTATTTCTGTTGAGACTTACATGGATGAAGTTGATGTAGCCGAAGTCATGAGGAAATACGATTTGGATGCTGTGCCAGTAGTAAATGTTCAAGGAAAATTAATGGGGCGAATTACCATTGATGATATTGTGGATGTAATTACTGAATTAGCCGAAGAGGAAAGACAGATGATGGCTGGTATATCCGAAGATGTTGAAGAAGACGATAGTGTATGGATGTTAACGCGAGCTCGACTACCCTGGCTTATTATTGGCATGTTTGGCGGATTGTTAGGGGCGCAATTTATAGGAGTATTTGAAGATGATATTTTATTGGTTCCTGCCATGGCGTTTTTCATTCCTTTAATTACAGCAACAGGCGGAAATGTTGGTATTCAATCTTCCTCCATTGTTTTGCAAAGTTTGGCTAGCAAATCAGTTTTTGATGATTCATTTCTAAAAAGAATATTAAAAGTATTGGCAGTCGCTATTTTGAATGGAGTCGTGATTGCTGGAATTGTGATGGGAATGAACCTTATATTAGGTCAGGATATAAGATTAGCAATAGTAGTTTCTATAGCATTGTTTAATGTAGTTTTATTAGCATCATTTATGGGCACTGTGACTCCTTTGGTGTTAGATAAATTAGGAATTAATCCTGCCCTGGCCGCTGGACCATTTATCACCACCGCTAATGATTTATTAGGCTTACTTGTATATTTTACTGTGGCTCATTTCCTAATTTAAAATGAACCTATAAGGCAATTACACGATAACACACTGTATCCGCCTGATATTCAGAAGTGATTAACATGTATTAGTGAAATTAATTATTAGATCCCATATAAAATCAAAATGAAAGTCCTTGTTATTGATGAAATGCATGAAAGTATTACGCCTTTGTTGAATGAACTCAACTTAGCAGTAGATTATATGCCAAAAATAAAGCGAGAGGAAATAATTCCCATAGTTGAAAATTATGAAGGATTAATAGTGAGAAGTAAAACATATATCGATGCTGAATTATTGAAAAACGCTAAGAAACTAGTTTTTGTAGCCCGCGCTGGAGCTGGAGTTGATAATGTTGAGGTAGAAGAGCTGAAGAAAAGAAATATAGAGCTCATTAATGCACCTGAAGGAAATAGAGATGCATTGGCAGAACATGCAATGGGAATGTTACTAACTCTTTTCAACAAAATTAATACAGCCGACCTAGAAGTTAGAAGTGGAAAATGGGACAGAGAAGGCAATAGAGGAGTTGAATTGATGGGCAAAACCGTTGGTTTATTGGGTTATGGAAATATGGGAGCAGCTTTTGCTAAAAGGTTAAGTAGCTTTGGTTGTAAAATCTTAGCTTTTGATGCTGAAAAAACGGGCTTTTCCAATGATTTTGTCCAAGAAGTAAGTTTAGAGAAATTGTATGCAGAAACTCAAATTCTGAGTATACATATCCCCATGAATTCAAAAAATAAAGGACTCCTTAATTATGAATACTTATCAAGATTTAAAAAACTGGATTACATCATCAATACATCTAGAGGAGAAGTATTAATCTTAAAAGATTTATTGAAATTATTAAAAGCTGGAGAAATAAAGGGGGCGGCACTAGATGTGCTGGAAAATGAAAAAATCAACTCATTAAAAAATGATGATTTAGCTGTATTTCAAGAACTTACAAAATTAAAAGAAGTAATACTAACTCCGCATGTGGCAGGCTGGTCATTTGAATCCTATGAAAAAATAAATAAAGTATTAAGCCAAAAAATTAAATTATTGGTCGAAAAAAGAGATTAATTATAGATTTCCATATTAAAAACTCATAAAATAAATATAAATTAGGAACTGATTTCACTTTGGAATTCATCGCAATGAGCAAAAAAGAACTTAAAGAAAAAATTGAAGAAAAAATAAAAGAGACTATTGAGAAGCCAATTTTAACTTCATTCATAGTTTTATTTTTTCTGACCATCTTGGTTTTAGGATTTAGTTTGCCGTATTATTTGGATAATTTCCGAGATTTTTTCAAAGAGGTAATGGCGGAAGCCCACGGTATGCTCTTTGATATTGCCATAATTGGTATTCTTATTTATTGGTTAAATGCCAATGGTGAGAAACAGCTCCGAATCAGAATGTATAAAGATGAAATTGATGACTTCCGTCAATGGGAATCGGAAGAAGCCGCATTTCGAACTGTTGGTAACATAAAAAGACTGAACCGACACAAAATCACCGAAATCAATTTGGTAAACTGTCACATGACAAAAACCAATATGAGTCATGTAGATTTAACTGGCTCAAATTTAAACTCCTCAAACTTTAGTCATGCAAATGCAATAGAATGTAATTTTTCGGGCACTAGGGCTAACCAGACTAATTTTGAAAATGCTAAGATGAACCAAGCTAATTTTGAAGGAGCTTTCGCAAGCGGAGCCAATTTTAAAGATGCCTTTCTAATTAAAGCTAACTTTCGAAATGCTTTTCTTATTAAATCTGATTTCTCCAATGCTTATTTAATGGAAGCGGATTTAAGTAATTGCCACCTTACTGGTGCAACATTTGATGAAGCTAGCCTTTATAAAGCTAACTTAAAAGGAGCAGAAGGAATTACAGCAGATCAGCTTAAAAACGTAAAAACGCTTTATTTAGCCGAGCTAGATGAAGACATCAAAAACGAGATAAAAGAGAAATACCCAGAACTTTTAGGTAAATAGAACGTTAGCTCCTCCATCTTGTTTTCAATATATAATTCTCATATATTTGTATAAATATTCAGAAACAAGATAGACGGCTCATGCAAAACTGTGCCGTTTTTTATTTTATAGAAATCTCAATTTTTAATAACGATGAGTAAAGTATCATACTACACAGAAGAGGGTTTAAGAAAAATGAAGGAAGAACTCCATCATTTAAAAACCGTGGAAAGACCAAAAGCTTCAGCTGACATAGCCGAAGCCAGGGACAAAGGAGACTTAAGCGAGAATGCAGAATATGATGCTGCTAAAGAGGCTCAAGGTTTACTTGAAATGAAAATAAATAAATTGGAAACCGTTGTGGCAAATGCAAGGGTTATCAAGGAATCCGATGTGGACACTTCCAAGGTTGGCCTATTAACAAAAGCCAAGATTAGGAATAAAAAGAATGGAATGGAAGTGACTTATACCATGGTTTCTGAAGAAGAAGCAAATTTGAAAGAAGGTAAAATCTCTATCAAATCGCCTATTGGAAAAGGAATTATGGGTAAAAAAGTAGGAGAAATCGCTGAAGTTGATGCTCCTGCCGGTAAAATGGAATTTGAAATTTTAGATATTAGTATGTAATTATTGAAAGAGCCGAAAATTTTAATCGGCTCTTTATAAATCATCAATATTATGGCAAGTATTTTCACAAAAATCATTAATAGAGAGATACCAGGGCATATAGTGGCTGAAAATGATAACTATATTGCTTTTTTGGATATTAACCCATTGGTAGAAGGTCATGTCTTAGTGGTTCCTAAACAAGAAACTGACTATATTTTTGATTTAGAAGATGATGTCCTTTCAGGATTGCATCTATTTGCCAAAAAAGTAGCTAAAGCCATTGATAAATCCATTAAGTGCACCAGGGTTGGAGTGGCTGTTATCGGTCTTGAGGTGCCTCATGTGCATGTGCATTTAGTTCCTATGAACTCGATGGATGACATTAATTTCACCAAAGGAAAATTAAATCCTACAGAGGAAGAATTGAAAGTTGTTGCTGAAAAAATTAAAGGAAATATGGCTTAAAACAAAGCATATAAAAGTTTAAAGGCTGATAATCAAAAATATCAGCCTTTTTAGTTTCCTAAAATTTTCAACACTTCATTTAGCTTTTTATTCTGAATATTTTTTGATTAATCTTACCATTAAATCATTCAGAAATTCCACCTGATATTCACCCACACTTGGCTCCAGATGATCATTCCCTACCCCGCTATCATCCGTTATAAAAACATAAGTACCGTTTGTGGATAAGGAGAAAAACCTCATTAAAAATTCTGTTTTCTTATCAATCCCACTTGCCGTGATAGGTATGATTTTAATCCCCTTTTTTGCTGCCTCTTCAATAGAATTTTGCAATTGAACAATCACTTCTGATTTATAGTGGGGCGGTGCATCCAAAATGAGAAATGCAATTCTAGTCCTAGCTTGCTCTGACCATTGAAGTTCATTTATCCCTTTATTTAAGGCAGTATGAACTGCCTCAGGAAAATCTCCACCACCTGCTGCATTTTGATGGTTTATAAATTCAAGTGTGGTGCTAATATTTCCTGAAAATCCAGATTCCTTAACCACATAAGCATCTCCTTCATCTCTATAAAAAATACTAGAAGTATAAATATCTAAAGTAGAATTACTATTTTCCACTCTTTCAATTACATTTTCCAAATCATCTTTCAAAAACTCTAGCTCATCTCCCATTGAACCTGTTGCATCTACTATAAAAGCCAATTCAACTCTATTTTGAGGGCTTGAATTGGTATTAAACTCTATCTCATTAATTCCTTCATTATATTGAGTTAATACCACATCAATTTCCTGTCCATTCACCGCCAATGAATAGTCTTCCATATTTACTGATTCATTCGGTTGAAATAAATCAATCCAGAGTTCCGCTCTTCCATGATTATCAGTTCTGGACGACCAAACTGTTTCACCATTTCTCAATAATAAGACTTCGGCATTAATTAAAGGTTGATTGTTGCTATTTAGCAGAATAGAAATCCGGTTGTTATGGTAAAACTTCCAATATTCTGGTATTTCTGAATAATCTTGCCCACTAAGCAAACCATTCCAAAATGTCCAATTATCTAAATCATTCCATTCTCCTGCTGTGATTATACCTGATTGATCTCCTTGCCCATTCCCTTGACTTTCGTCAGAATAGGACTCATCAGCAGGACTGAAATCTTCACTTGCGCAACTCGAAAAAAACAGAAAACTTCCAATTAATAGGTAAAATGTGTTGTTTTTCATTTTTAGAAAATTTGATAGTTTGAAAATTAAAAAAACGGTTGGTGATTCCGATAAACAGTTAAAGATTGGTTCTAGGAGGTAATCTTAATATTGAATATAATGGGTGTTAATTTCCATTATTTTATTGACTCAAAAAAAGTGTGATAGGTTGGAAAGATAGTATTAATAACTATATACTAACAATTCTTTTTCTGTAATACTTCCTCAAGCTGTAGATTATAATCATACTGCAAATCCTCCTCCATTTTAGCTATGGTTTTGCGAATAGAGATAATCAACCTATCGTATAGGTTAATTAAAGTGGTATTTTCCTTAATTGAAGGCTTTAATAAAAGCAGTTTGTGACAAAAATAAATTAGTAATTCTACTTCGGTTGATTTCTTTTTTGAATAGCGAATATATTTTCTAGTAAGCCTCAATACCTTTCTAATGGTCTTTTTCATCCAATAATAATTCTGATTATTGATTTCAGAAAATTGTAAATCAATTTCATTTTTCACCGATTGGATATATCCTTCCTCATCTGAAGCTTCAAAAAGTAGATAAGTCAGAAGTTCTTTATTCTCTTTCTTAAATCGGGATAAACTCAAGCAATAGGCTAAAAGCTCCTCTTCTGTTTTATGCTTTAATTCCTTTTTGATTTCTGACAGTGATGCTGCTTTCATAATAGTCGTGCTTTAAACAGCAGACAACAAAATCATTCTTCTACTAAAATGCTATTCTTGACAACAATATCTTTCAATAATTTTATATCTAATGGCTTTTCCCAATAATCCAAGGCCCCATTTTGAAGAGCAAAATTTTTATCTGAGTCTAAAACTGAAGTAGTCAAAATCACAATAGGTATATGGCTTTTTCCATTAGTATTTTTTATGACCTGTAATACTTCCAATCCATCAATTTTGGGTAAATTCAAATCCAAAAGTACTAAATCAGGTTCTTCACAATGCGAATACTCATTTTGTTGCAACAAAAAGTCTGTAGCATCCGCTCCATTGTAGACAACCTCTAGTGTAAAATCAGACTTAAAATCTTCTAATAAAGATTTAGTTAGTATTACATCTATCTCATTATCTTCTACCAATAAAATTTTCATAAATTTTTATTCTTTAAGTGTAAAATTGAAATGATAGATGATGAAGACGTATATTAATTTGGGTTGATGAACCCAATGTACCATTATTTTTTACTTAAGATTTGGCTACATTGTTTTCAATAGCACTTTTATTCGATTAAATCAGGTTTTTTAAAGACTAATATGGTCAATTAGACGAGACATTTAGTATCAAACTCCTATTTCATGATGCTTTTGCCATTTGGTTAAAATATTTCAAATCATAAAAAATGAGAAAAATCATCTTCTAAAATGCAATAGCCTTGCATCGATTTAATCTATACCTTTGCTTTCGTGAAAGTTTTATGCTACATATTGAGTTTTTACATGATAGCGCTTTGCGGGATTCCCTGCTCTGATGCTAAAGTCTTAAACAATGAGCAAGAGATTGCTTCTTATGGTGATTGGGCAAATGAAAATCAAAATCATGACCATAATCAGGAGGAGGATGCTTGTTCACCACTTTGTGTATGTCATTGCTGCCATCTCCATTTCTTTCCTATAACAGAAATTCCATTTTCACATCCTGATCTATTATCAGGTTCTTATTCTCTCTATTATCAGGATTTCAGAACTATTGAAATCTTCGACTTCCTAAAACCTCCTCGTCTATAAAGCTTTATTCAACAGGACAGGTGCGCCCTTTTTGGTAATGATTGGCATTTAGAAATTGCTAAGGAGTACTACTATACTGATTGAATGAGCAATTCCAAGAAGCCTTAACAGCTGGAAGATTCTTTTATTCTTTCAGCCTGAGGAAAATCTAAATGATTCATTAAAAATTGAAGGAAATAAACACCTCATCAAGCTTTAAATAGGTATTGGTGATGTCTATTGAGTTGGTCTCTAAGATGACCATTCAAATTAGATTGTGTCCATTTTTTCTTTCTAAAAAACAAATTAAAAGTCTTATGATTAATAAAATCATTTCTTTTTCTATAAAGAATAAATTTATTGTGGGTTTGCTGACATTGGCACTGATTGGAGTTGGCACATACTCCATGTACACGGTCAATCTTGGGTCTGTTCCTGATATTACGAATAATCAGGTGCAAGTGATGACCGTTTCGCCCAATCTAGCCACAGAAGATATTGAACAGTTCGTGACCTACCCTGTGGAATTAGCTATGGGTAATCTGCCAGGTGTAAATGAAATTAGGTCGGTATCACGGTTTGGTCTCTCGGTAGTAACCATCGTTTTTGAAGATGAGATGGGTACTTATTTGCCCAGGCAATTAGTACAGGAAAAGCTCAACGACTTGCAAGAAACCATTCCTGATAAATTTGGTAGCCCAAGCATGGGTCCCATAACAACGGGCTTAGGTCAAATTTACGAATATACTATTCAGCCTGAGGAGGGCTATGACTCGGTATATTCCCCAATGGAGCTTCGAAGTATACAAGATTGGATCGTAAAACGGCAATTGACCTTACTGAAGGGAGTAGTTGATATTAACTCTTTTGGCGGGTATATCAAGCAATATGAAGTAGCCATTAATCCTGAAAAGTGGAATACCTACAAATTTTGTGACAAAAATAATTAGGCCGCATTGTTTAACTTTCCTCTTAATTTGATTTCCATTTCTAGGGGGGAAATGTACCCTAGAGCAGAATGTATTCTTTTAGTGTTGTACCAATTGATATAATCATGA
>QNXU01000433.1 GCA_003973485.1 Bacteroidota bacterium
TTTGGAGCACAGATTACATTTATTTACTCAAAAGAAATGGGGCGAATTATTTTACCTAAAGACGGGGCTGTAGCTATAGAAGTAACAGAAGTTGAAAGGGAAAGGGGGTAAGCTGGGTTGAAAATATATTATTTCAATTTTCAGATAATTAGCCGTTATTAATTTTAAGCATTAATTTACATACTTTGATTACTAAGTAAAATGAATTTCGAATGATCCGTGTTTTACGAATTATCTTTTTTCTCATAGCTTGTAATTCAAATTCAAGTAAATTCAAAAATTTGTCAGATGAATTGAAAGTTGTCAGCTCAAAATTTAACCAGCTAGACGGTAAGTGGATTGGAACTTTTCAAAAATTAAACCCAATTTATGACACAATCTATTACGAAGATTTGCAAGAAAAATTGGAGTATAAATTATCAGGTGCTATTTCAGATTCTTCTTTAGTTAAATCAATTATCATTAAGGATACTTTTGAATTGCTTCCTATAACCTTACATTTTTTCAATATTGATAGTACTACTTTTAAAGGAATCGTTAAAATTTCGGGTCAAGATATTGAAAGAGAAACCCCAATAACTATCGATATCTCTCGAAATATGAAAAAATTGAACCTTATTCGACTTGGGGAAATTCAATCCCCCGCTTCTACTCATGATTCATTAGTAACAAGTATAAATTTATATCGACATGAATCTCTCCAACAAGCACTTAATAGCGATGGTTTTGAACTTGAGCTAAGAAAGCAAAGCCATGATTCCTTGATTTTTGGGCTCCAAGAAGGTTATGGTTTAATTAAGTTGGGAAAAGTTAAATAAATCATGGAAAGTATCAGTCAACTTTATATTTAAAAAATATGTTAACTTTAATAACAACTAATAAATTTTAAATTATGGAAGTAAAACTAAATGTTGGCTATGAGCAATTAATATCCATAATTAATCAATTGCCAATAGAAGAGGTAAATAAACTGAAATATGAGCTAGATAGAATTTCAAACGAAAAAAGTATTGAGATAAAGGATGATTTGAAAAATTTAATCTTAAATGGCCCCGTAATGAGTGATGAGAAATTCAAGGAATTTGAAGAAAACAGAAAACATTTTAACGAATGGCGAGAGAATTAATATTACTCGATACTTCAATTTTAATTGAGTATTTCAGAAAAGAAAATAAAAAGAATTCAGCTTTATATCAGCTAGTTTCTTCTGAGAAATATGACTTTGCTATTTCTGTAATAACATTTTATGAGGTTTACATTGGTGTTTCAGAAGGACAAAAAGAATTTTGGGATAAAATGTTTTCCAAATTAATAAAAGTAAATTTTAATACTGAATGTGCAAAAACAGCAGTTAAAATTCAAAAATCCTTAAAGAATGACAATAAAATGATTGCAATTCCAGATTTACTAATAGGGGCTACAGCAAAGAATTATGGTTATAAAATAGCAACAAAAAATGTAAATCATTTTGAAAGAATTCCTGGTTTACAAATCATTCAATAAACTGAACGACTAATTTTAGACGTTGATTATCACTATTAAATGTCAAAACAATAATTAAAATCTTTTTCATACACATTTGCTAAGAATTAAAATTGTCGCCAACATGGAGAAGTTAGAGAGTAGAAGATTATTATTGGCATCTCTATTCTTGATTCATAATAAAAAAAGGAATTTATAATAGAATTCCTTATTTCCTTTTCCTAAGCCATACTATTCGTACCTTTGCATTTCAGTTTAGCAAAACACCCCAATATTGGGATTAAATAATTTATCGAATATATAATAATTAAGTAAAGAGGAGAAAAAGATGGAGGAAAATAAAAATTCATTTGAGGCACTTAAAGCATTATATTATTCAGGCAAAGTAAAGCCATCACTCAACAAAATTATTCCAGCATTAGAGGAGGATCCAAAAAATTTAGAACTTACAGCCTTGGCTTGCGAAGTTTTACAAAGATCAAAAGATTTTGACACCTTATCAAAATATGCAGATCGTCTAATAAAATTAGCTCCGCAGATGACTGATGGGTATTATTACAAAGGAGTAGCACTACAGTTCGTGAAAGGAAAAGAACAAGAAGCCGTGAAAAATTTCAATAAAGCTCTTGAATTAGATCCTAATAATTTGTCATGTCTTAAAAGTAAAGCCACAACTCACCTTCTACTTTTTAAAGATTTTGATTTGCCCATAAAATTCGCTGATAAACATCGCGTAAAAGCAGAAACTGCATTATTAAAAATCGTTGATTTAGTAGAGCAAATGGATCAACCATCTTATAAGGATTTATATATTCTTGCGGAAGTAAACATGATGATGGAACAAGCCTTGAATGCCAAAATGTTTTACTTGAAAGCGGCCAATTCTTATGAAGATACTGAACCATCAGAACAGGATAAAAATATCTATAAAGACATCATTAAGGCTCAGAAGAAATGCATTAAGCAATTGGAGAAGTTTACTGAGTAATAATTTCAGCAATTTATACTCTATTCAGCATTTATACTAAGATCAATCTGATAGTAGGCACAAGCGGACGTGGCTGTTGCACAACTCAAATACAGCATAATTTAGACTAAGTCTATATTTCAAAAAATACACTTATATACCTGATAACCAGTTGTTTAAATGTATTTTATTTGCTATATTTTGCCATGCAAGGAAGAAAGAATTATCAAGAGAAACTGTTCACTTCGTTTCAATTATCTGACCGGGTTCCAGAAGAAAATATATACCGACAGGTTCTAAAACTCATTGATTTCCGTTTTTTATATCGGGCAACAGCACCTTATTATGGAAAGGAAGGACAGGCAAGTGTTGATCCGGTTGTTTTCTTTAAATTGATGCTAGTTGGGTATCTGGAAAACATCACTTCTGACCGAAAAATTATTCAGTCAGCATCCATGAGAATGGATCTGCTATTTTTTATAGGTTATGATATAGATGAACCTCTTCCATGGCATAGTACCTTGAGCAGAACCAGAAAATTATATGGTGAAGATGTGTTTTTGAGTTTATTTCAAGAGGTATTAAAGCAGTGCATCAATAAAGGAATGCTTTCAGGAAGGCGACAAGCGGTAGATAGTATGTTTATCAAGGCAAACGCCTCAATGGAAAGTCTTCTTGAAAAAGATATTCTTGCAGATGCGGTTACCTATAGTGCTGAGCTAAAGGAAAATGAAGAGGAGGATAAAGACAAAACCAGAACATTACCTGTCGAGAAATCAAAAGATGAACGTTTTGGAAAAAGTCAAAAGCGCAACAACAAAACCCATTATAGCCCGTCCGACCCCGATTCGCGTATAGCAACGAAACCGGGCAAGCCGACCCTATTAAACTATTTAGGACAAGTTAGTGTCGATACGGGAAGCCATGTCATCACACACGCACAGGCATTTCATGCCGATAAGAGGGACAGCCAATGTTTACGGGAGGTTCTTAACCAGACTGTCGACAACCTTGGCAGGGAAGGTTTAATAATGGAAGAAGTTTTAGCAGATACAAACTATAGTAGTACCGAATCTCTTGAAACATTGAAAAAAATGGAATTGAGAGGCTATATTCCCAATTTTGGAGGTTTTAAGCCTGAAAGGGAAGGTTTTAGTTACGACCCAGAACATGATCATTATGTCTGCTCTCAAGGTAAGTATCTTAAATATAAAGGCTTAAAGAAGAATCATTCATTAAGTAAGCAATACTTGAGTAGATCATCCGACTGCAAAGAATGCCCAATAAGATTGTCCTGTATCGGGAAATCAAGAAATAAAATGATTACTGAAACCCTGTCAAGGCCACTGTTCATGCAAATGGAACAACGGGTTAAGAGTAAAAAAGGCCAAAGAATGAAAAACCTACGGCATAGTACTGTTGAACCAGTAATTGGCACACTTGTCAATTACTTGGGTATAAAAAAATTGAATACTAGGGGATTATCCAATGCCACTAAATGTCTGCTTATGTCAGCGATTGCCTACAACCTTAAAAAGCTCATCAAGTTCAAGGCACCACTGGCTGCAAATTGGTCCAGAAAAAGTTTGATCGACCGGTTAAACAACAAAATAAACCAATTCATATCTGTTTTTTCCGTGTATAGGAAGGTCCTGATTATAACAGAACTCTAAAACGGAAATTACCGGGAAATGAGTCGTAAATCTAACTTTTATGAAAGGTAGTTGTGCAACAGCCACGGACGCTTGCGCCATGGTACTCCATATCAATTTACCTCTGGTTCAAGCGTCCGCTTGGACCATTATAAGCACTACCTAAATCACTAATTAACTCGCAGTTTCATTTTTAACCGCCTTAAAAAACTTCTTTTGGAAAATTAAAATTACGGCTACTCCGCAAAAAATAGAGGCATCTGCCACATTGAAAATCGGCCAAAGAGAAATATAATCCCCTCCCCAAAGAGGTATCCATTCTGCTACTCTACCTTCCCAAATATCAATATAAAACATATCTACAACTTGACCGTGGAACCAAGGGGAAATGGCGTTATAAGGTGCGTTATCTAACCAAACTCCATAGAAAATGCTATCTATTAAATTACCGATAGCTCCTGCTAAAACTGCAGCCATACTCCACAAAACCCCAGGATGTGTTTTTTCCTTAGCTAATTTATAGAGATAGTAGGCAATGAAAAACATGGCTACTAAGCGAAATAAACTTAATCCCAATTTGCCATATTCAGAGCCAAACTGCATTCCGAAAGCCATGCCTGGATTGAGCGTATAGTATAATTTAAACCATTCACCAAAGACTTCGATTTGTCCGGCTATGCCCATTTCCATATTAGTATGAACCCAAATCTTTACGGCTTGGTCAATGGCAATTAATAAGAAACTAAATAAAAAATATTTTGCGTATTTCACTTTTATAGGTTTTTCACCACGACAGAAAGTTCAACTTTTAAATCGTCTATTTCTATTTCTGTGGTTTCGGTTAAATTTTCAGCCAAATCTAATGAAACTGCTTGAGTTTCGGAACAAATGTAATCTTTGTTTTGCAAAATGGAAGTGTCCACTAATTCATTTCCTTGTTTTATAGTAACAGCAATCTTATCCTGAACCTCCAAGCCTTTATCTTTTCTAAGGTTTTGGATACGATTTACTAAATCTCTAGCAAAGCCTTCTTTTCGCAATTCTTCATCAATATTAATATCTAAGGCCACCGTAATACCAGCCTCAGATGCTACCGACCAACCCGGAATATCCTGAGAAGTGATTTCTACATCTTCTAAAGTAAGTGTATGCTTTTCTCCATCCACCTCAATATCAAAAGCATTATTTTGCTCAATTTTAGCAATTTCCTCTTGCCCCCATTGGTTGATGATTTGGGTAACCGTCTTCATTTTAGGACCAAAATGCTGTCCTAATTTTCTGAAATTAGGTTTGATATTTTTCACTAAAACACCAGAAGCATCATCAATGTACTCTATAGATTTCACATTCACCTCAGAGGTAATCAAATCCTCAACAGCTTCAATTTGCTTTCGTGTTTTATCATTTAAAACAGGTACCAATATTTTGTGTAGCGGTTGTCTAACTTTGATTTTCTGTGCTTTTCTAATACTGTGAGTCAAAGAACTGATATGTTGAGCCAAGAACATGCGCTCTTCCAAGTCTTTATCAATTACTTTTTCATCTGCTTGCGGGAAGTCCACTAAATGAACAGATTCGAAATCCATTCTTCCGCTTACTTTATTTAAGCTTTGGAATAAATTATCCATATAGAATGGAGCAATTGGTGCGCTTAAAATGGCAATGCTTTCCAAACACTCATAAAGTGATTGATAAGCTGCTTTTTTATCTTCATTATATTCCCCTTTCCAGAAACGCTTACGATTCAAACGCACATACCAGTTACTCACATCATCCTGAACAAAATCTTGGATTAAGCGAGCAGCACGGGTAGGCTCATAATCGTCATAAGCAGCATCTACCGCTTTCTTTAAGGAATTTAATTTTGATAAAATCCAACGGTCACTTTCTGTTCGATTTTCTAATGGAATGCTTTCTCCTTCGAATGTAAAACCATCCAAATTGGCATAAAGGGCAAAGAAATTATAGGTGTTTTGAAGGGTTCCGAAGAACTTACGCTGTACTTCCTCCACTCCCTGCAAATTGAATTTCAGATTGTCCCAAGGATTCGCATTAGCAATCATATACCAACGAGTGGCATCAGGACCATATTTCTTCAAGGTTTCAAATGGATTGATCGCATTGCCCAATCGCTTGGACATTTTATTTCCATCCTTATCCAATACCAACCCATTGGCGATAACATTTTTGTAAGCCACTGAATCAAACAACATTCCTGAAATAGCATGCAATGTAAAGAACCAACCACGGGTTTGATCCACTCCCTCAGCTATGAAATCAGCAGGATAGTTTTTGTCGAAAGTCTCATTATTTTCAAAAGGATAATGCCATTGTGCATAAGGCATAGCTCCGGAATCGAACCAAACGTCAATCAAATCAGGCTCACGGAACATTTTCTGACCAGAAGGACTCGTTAAAATCACATCATCAACATAAGGACGGTGCAAATCAAAATCCTCAGCCAATTCTTCCTCCATAAAACCAGCTTCCACAGATTTATTCACCTCATTTCTTAATTCTTCTAAAGAACCGATACAAATCTGCTCTTTACGGTCTTCGGTTACCCAAATTGGTAATGGAGTTCCCCAATAACGTGAGCGACTTAAATTCCAATCTACTAAGTTTTCTAACCAATTGCCAAAACGACCTTCACCAGTTGAAGCCGGTTTCCAGTTGATGGTTTTGTTTAGTTCCACCAATCGATCTTTCATGGCAGTGGTTTTGATAAACCAAGAATCCAGTGGATAGTATAAAATCGGTTTATCTGTTCTCCAACAATGTGGATAAGAGTGCTCGTATTTTTCTACTTTGAAAGCCTTATTATCTTCTTTTAATTTGATTGCTATTAAAACATCAGTAGGCTTAAAATCAGGGTCATTACGCGTTGCATCATCGTAATATTCTTCTTTCACAAACATCCCTGCAAAATCTGTTACCTCAGTAACAAACTTTCCCTTTTTATCTACCAAAGGCGTATCTTTCCCTTGCTCATCTTTGACCATTACGGCTGGAACATTATTTTGCTGAGCAACTCTAAAATCATCTGCACCGAAAACAGAGGCCGTATGCACGATTCCAGTACCATCTTCTGTAGTCACAAAATCACCAGGAATTACACGGAAAGCATTTTTCTCCAAATCCTCAGAAGTAACATAAGGCATCAGTTGTTCATACCGGGTTTCCACTATATCTTTTCCTTTGAAAGTTTGTGCGATTTCAAAAGGAATTAGTTTATCTCCAGCCTTATAGTCTTCTAGTTTTAAATCCTTTGCTTTAGCATTGAATTGTTTGCTTACCAAATCTTTCGCTAAAACAACAGAGACTGGTTCGAAAGTATATTGATTGAAAGTCTTAACTTTTACATAATCAATTTTTTCGCCTACTGCCAAAGCACAGTTTGAAGGCAAAGTCCATGGCGTGGTAGTCCATGCTAAGAATCGAACATCTTCTGATTCATTCTCAAAAAGGAAAGCAGATTTTTCATCTCTTTTTACCGTAAATTGAGTAGTAACTGAAGTGTCTTTTACATCACGATAGCAGCCTGGCTGATTCAATTCGTGTGAACTCAACCCTGTTCCTGCAGCAGGAGAATAAGGCTGAACCGTATAGCCTTTGTATAATAAATCTTTATCATAAAATTTCTTCAGCAAATGCCATAGGGTTTCCATGTATTTGCGATCAAAGGTGATATAAGGGTCATCTAAATCTACCCAATAGCCCATTTTTCTGGTCAAATCATCCCATTCCCCTTTGAATTTCATGACTGCTTCTCGGCATCTGTCATTATATTCTGCAACGGAGATTTTCTTACCAATGTCTTCTTTGGTGATGCCCAATTCCTTTTCGACCTGTAATTCAACAGGTAAACCATGAGTATCCCATCCTCCTTTTCTTTTTACCTGAAAGCCTTTTAGGGTTTTGTATCTACAGAAAATATCTTTTACTGCACGCGCCATTACATGGTGAATACCGGGAGTACCATTAGCTGAAGGTGGCCCTTCATAAAAAGTAAATGTCGGTTTTCCCTCACGGGTAGTCATTGATTTTTGGAAAATGTCATTTTTATTCCAAAATTCTAAGACTTCGTCTGCCAGTTCGGCATAATTCAGATTTTTGTATTCTTTATATTGACCCATTTTTATGATTCTTTCTGATCCTCTGGCTTATAAGGAACTTTAGGTTCTGCTTTCTTAATTCTTTTTATATTAATCTCCTCGTCTTCAGCTTCCATATAGAAGTCATCATCATATTGCTCAATCAATGGATGGCTTCCTTTTCTGCGCTTTCCATCATCAAATGTTAACAACAATGAAGGCAAAACTAGTAAATTGGTAAACATTGCCACCAATAGTGTGGTAGAAGTTAAAGCTCCTAATGCAACTGTACCTCCAAAACTTGAAGTCACAAAAATAATAAAGCCTGCAAAAAGTACAACAGATGTATAAATCATGCTTTTACCAGTCTCCTTTAATGTTTTAGTTACAGCTAGTGGAACGAAGAAATTATTGGCAAAAAGTTCTTGTCTATATTTTGCCAAAAAGTGAATGGTGTCATCCACAGAAATACCAAATGCTATACTAAAAACCAAAACCGTACTTGGTTTTAGTGGCACACCCAAATAGCCCATTAATCCACCTGTAATTAATAATGGAATTACATTTGGAATTAGGGAAATGATAATCATTCTTAGATTTTGGAATAGAATACCCATAACTATAGCTATAATTCCAAAAGCTATTAAAAGGCTAAACCTTAAATTTTCCACCAAGTATTTATTCCCTTTTATAAATATAGGAGTAGTTCCTGTTATAGAAATATCAAAATCGTCTCCTTCGAAAATTTCATTTATTCTAGGCTTTACAGACTCTTCCAAAAGTGTACTCATTTTATCAGAACCTATATCAGCTATTTTCAATGAAATCCTCATGGTTGAAAGCTCCTCATTGGTAAAATTACTCATTACGGAAATATCATCTTGATCTTGCTGAAGATATCGCATAATGAAATTATAATCCCGTGAAGTAGGCAAATCATAGAAGGCGGGATTCCCGTTATAATAGGCTTGTCGGGCAGCTTTCACCATATTTACAACCGAAATTGGTTCACTAATAGCTGGAATACTGTCCAAAAATTGTTGTAGTTGGTCGACTTTTCTTAATGTATTTCTTTGGACAATTCCTCTCTTTTGCTTGGTATCCACTAAAATTTCTAACGGCATAATGCCATTGAAATTCTCTTCAAAAAAACGCAAGTCCTTAATGGTCTTACCGTCTTTAGGTAAATCATCAACCATATGACTTATTGAATTTAACTGCAATCCACCTATGAATGCAAAAGCTACGATTACTGCAGTTACAAAATAAATAATGGTTCTATGGTAATGAACAGATCTGTTAAGCCATGTTAAAGCATAATCTGTCATTTTGAAGTTCATATGCTTCAATTGCTTTTTACCAGGTTCTGGCAAATACGAGAAAACTGCAGGTATTAAAATTATGCTGACTATAAAAGTAGCAAATATGTTGATCCCTGCTACTATACCAAATTCCGTTAATAGTTTTATCTCGGTAAATGCTAAAACCAAAAATCCAACAGCCGTGGTGAAGTTGGTAATCAAGGTAACTATGCCAATTTTCCGAGTAATGGTGCTGATGGCCTTAATTTTATTTCCATGCTCTTCAAATTCCTGATGGTACTTATTTAATAAATAAATACTATTGGGAATTCCGATGACGACTATAATGGTTGGAATTAAACTGGTTAAAATAGTGATTTTATAGCCCAATAAATCTAAAGTTCCTACAGACCAAATAACAACTGAGAAAATTACCAACAGTGGAAAAAGCACTGCATCCCAAGAGCGGAAAAAAGCCAAAAGGATAAGAGCTGTTACAATTACAGATAATACCAATAATTGAATTATTTCCTGTCGTACTTTACTCATCATGGTGGAGCGGACAAAGGGCAATCCAGCATAATGTAATTCAATTCCTGTCTTTTCTTCAAAAGCGGATCCTAGTTGAGTGATATCTGACATTAGTCTTTCTCGCTCAGGAGAATTGAAAATATTTTCGTCTAATGTAATGATATCTGCAGTGGCACCATTTTCAGGATTTAGTAATTGCGAAGAAAAGAATTTCTGGTCTTGTATTTCCAGTAATAAACTATCGAGGGTTGCTTGTTCTTTAGGTAAATTCTTGATCAAAGGGGTTAACTCAAATTTACGCTCCTCAGTATTTTTTTGCAGTTTCTGTATGTTTCCAATAGAAAGAATATTGTTCACTCCTTCTACATCCTTTAAGGCTTCAGAAAAATATTGAAGTCTGGCAAAGCTTTGCGGGGTGTAAAGCGAACTGTCTTTAATTCCAATAGCTAGGATATTATCATCCACTCCGAAATTTCTTTCAAATTCCTTTAAAGCTTTATAGTCTTCATCGGTTTCAGGAACCAGTTTTGCCAAGTCATAATCTAGTTCTACATTTCGGGCACGGTAACCCATAAAAATGGTCACCAAAACCAAAATGATGATGAGAGGCAGTCGATATTTTATTACGTTATGCGCTAGTTGTGTCCACATATTTTTAAACAAGCCACAAAGGTAATGATTTTTCCAGTTGAGACACTCCTAAAACCATGGTTTTCGGCTTGAATGTAGTATTTTTATGAATTTTAATTTTATAATGTAAAACTACTTGACGAAGAGAGTGTTTAAGAGTTATATAAATTCTAGATTTTGGATAAAAATAAGATTCAGGTAATAGTTATTGGGGGTGGTTTGGCAGGAT
>QNXU01000429.1 GCA_003973485.1 Bacteroidota bacterium
AGCAGCTTCTCAAAAGCGTATAAATGAGTTTTTGGATACTAAAACTGAAATTGTTTCGGATAAAAACTTAGAGAAAGATATTGTTGGGGAGATTGTATTTGATAAAGTAAGTTTTACTTATCCGGATAGCGGTATAAAAGCATTGAAAGAAGTCAGTTTCTCTGTCAAGAAAGGAGAGACTTTAGCAGTAATTGGAACTACAGGATCTGGAAAAAGTACCATCGCCAATTTGATTACTCGGATGTACGATCCTGTTGCTGGAGAAATCACAATTGATGATATCCCTATTGCTGATTTTAAAGTAGAAAATTTAAGAAGTCAAATAGGCTATGTTCCGCAGGATGTTTTCTTGTTTTCAGATTCAATTCGCAATAATATTAGTTTTGGTAGCACAGGCTTAAGTGAAGAGCAAATTTTAAAAGCCTCAAAAGATGCTGATTTGCATAATAATATTTTGGATTTCCCTAAAGGATATGATACAGAATTAGGAGAAAGAGGTATTACATTATCTGGTGGTCAGAAACAACGAGTTTCCATTGCAAGAGCAATAGCAAGAGATCCCAAAATCATGATTTTGGATGATGCGCTATCAGCTGTTGATACCAAAACAGAAAATGCTATCCTCAATGCCTTGAAAAAGATAATGGAAAATAGAACTAGCGTCATCATTTCGCACAGAGTAAGTTCAGCTAAGTTAGCAGACTACATCATAGTCTTAGATGATGGGGAAATTGTTGATCAAGGAACAGAGCCAGAGCTTTTAGCAAAAGAAGGTCCGTATAAAGATCTATATCAAAAGCAGTTGCAAGGAGAAACAGCGGAATGAAAAAAGCAAAAATGCAAAAGCAATCTTTTTGCGTTTATTTGAATTCTCTTTTAATTTTCCGATATTTGAGGCAGATAATTTCGCAATGGAAACTACAGTTAAAGCAGAAAATATTTTAAAATCAAATGGTTTGCGTAAGACGCAAATTCGCTTGGAAATGCTTCAAATTTTCATGGATTCTAAACATGCTTTATCTGTAAATGACATTGAAAAAGACTTAAAATCAAGTCATGATAGAGTGACAATTTACCGGGCTTTGAATTCATTTGAAGAAAATGGGATTTTGCATCAAACGCCTGACCCTAACGGGAATATGCGTTACGCCATTTGTTCAGATAGTTGCCCAGAACATGTTCATCAAGACAAACATGCGCATTTTATTTGTGAAGAGTGCAATCAAACTTACTGCCTAGAGGATGTTAAAATTCCAGATGTTCAATTAGAAAATGGCTATCAATTGAACAGTATTAGTTATACAATGAATGGTATCTGCAAAGAGTGTCAATTAAATTAATTTTTTTCTAAGAGCCATTCTTCAGCTTCATCACTATCCTGAAAAATTTTAAAATCAAAGCCTCTTTTTTGACAAATAGATGCCCAAAAGCCACCAATCTCTTCTGTTCTAGGATTAATGATAATAGCCATTTTAACTTTTCTGAATTCTGTTAATTTCAATTCGAAAACTTTCAGCAAGTTAAAGGCCTCATTATGGGGCATTTTGAAGATGGTTTTAGTGTAATCCAATAGGATTAACTCTTTTTTTGATGCTTGAATAGCATTGTGAATTTTTTCAGCATTTCGTAGAACTACACCAAAATCAGAGCGGTCGCCTTGACTGACAACCTTCAGATAATATTTCTCTTCACTGATTTTAATAGCTTTGTTAAAAAAATTCCCCACGATTTAGTTGATAGTATGTTATAAAGCTTCAAAATTAATTATAATTCTTGGATTTTTTTGAGATAGGCTGTCAATTAAATAACGGATGTAACATTTTTCTTAAAATAAATCAATCCAGAGCGTTTGTTTTTTATATGGACCTTTTATTCTCAATAGACTTTAAGAATTTGCATTATTAAGTTAATTATTCAATTTCTGTAGAAAAGGAAATGCTCTTTCAATTTCTTTCGCCTTAATTAATTCTTGGGGTGTTCCACTTTTAATATTCTCACCACAATTAGCCAACCATAGTTCGTCAGACATTTTGATTGCCATTTCTACCTGATGAGTGCTAATTAGAAGGGATTTTTTTGTTTCGTCCACTAATTTTCTTAGTAATTCCATTACGGCAAAACGATTATTGGCATCTAAATGGACGGTAGGTTCATCCAACAACATCAAATCTCCATCTTGAGCCAATGCTCTTGCAATCATGGCCTTTTGTAATTGACCGTCACTTATTTCGAAGATATTAGCATCTTTCAAATAATTTATAGCACAAAGATGAATCGCTTCTTCTACTTTTTCATGGTCATTAAATTGTAGTTTCCCCGTCCAATTTGTATGAGGATATCGTCCCATTTCCACTAATTCTCTCACATTGAGATTTCCCCCTTGAATTCTATCCGTCAGAACTAGGCTGACTTCTTGCGCAAACTTCTTCCTATCATACTCTATAATATTTTTTCCTTTAAGTAGGATATTACCAGCCAATGGTTTTTGAAGATTGGCAATGGTTCGGATTAAAGTACTTTTTCCTACTCCATTTGCTCCTAATAGGGCAATGAATTTACCTTTTGGAATGCCCAGATTAAGGTTTTCCATTAAAACATTTTTCTCTTGACCATTTTTGTAGCCAACAGAAAGTTGAGAAAGGGTCAATATGGAGTTGTGATTATCCAAAATGCTTGCTGATATTTTTTCTTCTTAAAATTAACCAAATCACTACTGGTGCTCCAAATAAGGAGGTTACGGCATTAATAGGTAAAATTAAATCGATTCCTGGCAGTTGAGCAATTAAATCGCATATCAAAAGCAGGCAAGCCCCTAAAAGTAAAGTAGCCGGGACAAGGATGAAATGATTGGAAGTTTTAAAGATAATTCTACTAATGTGTGGAACAGCTAAACCCAAAAATGCAATAGGGCCGCAAAAAGCAGTAACTATTCCTGCCAAAATACTTGTAGAAATGACTAAAAATAATCTAACATATTGAATTCTTAAGCCCATACTTTGAGCATAATTTTCTCCCATCAATAAGGCATTTAAAGGTTTGGCTTGCCAATAGCCCAATAAAATTCCAATGATGATGACAGGAATAAAAATCTGAAGTTCTTCCCAGCTCAAATTTCCAGTCGCTCCAAATGTCCAAAACAGGAAGTTTTGAATGTCTTCTGCCGTACTGAAATATTGCATAATGCTAACAATGGCAGAAGTAAAGGCTCCAAACATCAATCCCACCAAAAGTAGAGACATACTGTCTTTCAATCTTACGGAAACCAAAACCACCAGAAGTAGAACCGCAGAAGAACCAATTATAGAGGCAATTGCCATTCCCCAATAAGCAAGTGCACCATTTACTCCAATGCCTAATAAAACCAAAAGAGCCACGCCTAAACTTGCTCCAGAACTAATTCCTAATACAAAAGGTCCTGCCAAAGGATTTCTAAAAAGCGTTTGCATTTGCAATCCTGCGAATCCTAATGCAGCACCGGCAAACATAGACGTTAAAGCTTTGGGTAATCGATATGAATAAATGATATGATATTTAGCACTATCCTTTAAGCCATTTCCTAGCAGAATGTCAAGTATTTCACCAAATGGGATAACTACAGATCCCAAACTAATGGACAGCATGAAAATCACTACCAAAAATGGCAACAATAAAAAAATCAGTTGATATTTTGTTAGTTTTTTCAAGGTTTTAAAGGCTGAAAGTAGGTGCTCTCTTTTTCAGTTAATAATGTCGGATGTAGAATTTTTACATAATCTTTTAGAATTAGATCAGGTCGCATATAGCCTGATTCTAGAAAGTCATTGGCTCCATTTTTATTGACTCTTTTAGTGTAGGAATAAATCTCTCCATTTTTAAAGCTATCAAATAATGAATAGTTGGCATTGCTATTTTTCAGTTCGTCTAATTTAGTAAAAGAGGCTGCACCAATCCAGAAATCGGCATTTTTAGCTTTTTCCAGAACCGATTCAAAGCTTAATTCTATACTGCCCGTTTTTGGATGATCAGACCAAAGATAATTTCCGCCCGCATCTTCAATGAATTTTGCGGCATAGCTTTCTCCACCTGGCACATACCAAACATCACCATACATCACTCCAGTCATTACAGAAGGCTTCTTGTTGGCCTTTTCTGCTAGTTTTTTAGTTGCTAAATAATCTTCTTCAATACTTTTAAAAAGACTGTCTCCTTCTTCATATTTGTTGAGTAAAACAGCAGTCAGTTTAAGCCATTCAGCCCTTCCTAAAGGGCTATTTTCTAAATAATCAGCATTTAAAATAACCGGAATTCCCGATTTTTGGATTGGCTTTAATTGTTCAAAGCTACTAGCCATTGTATATCCCATCACCAATTCAGGCTGCAAACTCATTAAGACTTCAATATTTACCCCGCTTTTTTGCCCAACATCTCTTAAATCCCCATTTTCTGCTGATGCAAGCAAGCTTTCCTCATAAATATATTGTAATCCCGGAAAGCCAACCACGGTTTCACTTTTATCTAGTGCTGTGAAAGCTGGCAAATGATTAGTGGACAGGCAAACCACTCTTTTCACAGGGATTGAGATAAATGCGTCTGCATCTATATCTGGCTTCTCATTTTTATAGAAAACATAATTGAATTGAATGCTGTCAGGAGTGGCAGCTTGAATTACTTTTACTTTGTAATAGTTCTCAAATTCCTCTATGCTCAGGTTTTGACTATATTCAATCAGCTCTTTTCCTTTTTCAGCATCAGACTGTTTTTTAGGTGAATTACAAGCGACTGTAATCAATAGGATGGTAAAAATGTAAAGTATAAATTTCATTGACCACAAAATTAATGAAAATGGCGGCTTTACCTATTCGGATTTATTCAGAAGTTGCTTTTTGTTTTTCTCAGGCTACTAAATAAAAAAATATGTCCGCAAGCGTCTTTGACGCAAAAAATGTCTCGCTAAGACGCTAAGTCGCAAAGTTTTCGCAAAGGGAAACATAGGTTTTTATCATAAATGTGAATAGTCATTCTTTCTTTATTTTTTATTTTCCCGTTGCGAGGTCGTTGCGTCATTGCGTCTCCGCGAGAGTTACCTCAAGCCTTTGGCTTGTATAAGTTTTCGGCTTAGCCGAAATAAATATCTAATACTTTCTTATGCTAATTCAAGGCACTATGCACAGATACTGTTTTGTTATACTTTTTGAGGTATGGTTTCCAAACCGAGAATATTTGACATTACAAACAACTCAACTTCGAATGAAGCCCTTCTTAGAGGGAGAAATTCAAATTTATTTGCAATTTTTGCATTCCAATTTAGTTAATCCTCAATTATGAAGAATATAGATGTTTGCTTAACGCCTGAACTTTTACATCAATACCAACTTGAAAACAAAATTGTAGTGGTGGTGGATATTTTGCGGGCCACTTCCTGCATGGTAAGTGGATTGGCAAATGGCGTAAAAGAAATCGTGCCAGTGGCAACCTTAGAAGAATGTAAAACTTTGCAAGAAGCAGGTTATTTAGCAGCCGCAGAAAGAAATGGCAGTAAAGCAGATGGATTTGATATGGGAAATTCCCCTTTTGAATATATGGATGATAAAGTGAAAGAGGAAAAGGTAGCGGTTACGACCACAAACGGAACACTTGCTATTTCTAAAAGTCTGAAAGCAAAAGAGATTTTGATTGGGGCATTCTTAAATTTAAATGCATTAGCCAATTATCTTAAAAACAAAGAGGAGGATATTATAGTATTATGTGCAGGCTGGAAAGGAAAATTTAATTTAGAAGACACCCTTTTTGCAGGGGCACTTTGCCATCAATTAAAAAGCGATTTTGAATTTGCGTGTGATGCCCCTTTAGCTGCAGAAGCAATGTACATGACAGCCCGAAAAGATATGATGAAGTATATGGAAGATTCTTCTCATGCAAAAAGGTTGGCTAAATTGAATGTTAAAAAAGATATTGCTTATTGTATTCAGGAAAGCATTTATGATGTAATTCCGTATTTATCGGGTAAAGCTTTGGTGCCATTAGTGCATTAAAACTTTCATAGCGCAAAAGCTTTCTCCAAATTCTTTTTAATAATGATGATAAATGATAAAATTAGCCAATTGATATGTTAAAAACTGCTTATTCTCCTTATTGGCTTATTTTATGTATAGCGTTAGGTCTTGTTTATGCTTACGTACTTTATAGTCGTAAAAAGGAACCTTGGACTCCAGTATGGAATAAGGTGCTTTTTGCATTACGATTTTTAGTGGTGAGCATTATTGGATATCTTTTTTTAGAACCTTTTTTAAGCATACAAAAAAACACTTCAGAGCCTTTCAAAATAATATTTCTTTGGGATGATTCCGAATCTGTTCATAAAAGTGAAAAAGATTTACAAAACTATTGGCAGAATATAAAACAGCTGAGTAACGACTTAGAAAATGAAAAAGGGGTTGATATTCCTATCCTTGATCTTGAGGGTAATGATTTATCTGAGCAAGATAACATTCAAAATTTAAGGAAAATCAGTCCGTTAAATACTGCAATTAAAAATATAGGGGAGAATTTTGATAAAAGACTAATTTCTGAAGTCATCCTTTTTTCAGATGGGATTTATAATCAAGGCATTTCACCAGATTACTATGCATTTCCTTTTCAATTATCTACTGTCGGTTTGGGAGATACAACGGCAAAAAAGGATGTGGTATTGCAGCAAATCAGCTATAATAAAGTAGCTTATGAAGGGAATCAATTTCCTATTGAGGCAGATGTTTTGCATACAGGGTTTGCGGGCGTAACTACCAAAGTAATATTACTTCAAAATGGTAATGTGTTATCACAAAAGAATGTGCAATTTGAAAATGAGCAAGGCGTAACTTCTATTCAATTTTTAGTAGATGCTGTTGAAACAGGCTTTCAGGATTACAAGATACAAGTAGAGGTTTTGGAAGATGAATTCAATACTCAAAACAATTCTAAAAACGCCTACATTAATATAGTTGCAGGGAAAAAGAATATTCTACTTTTAGCTCCATATCCACATCCAGATATTAAAGCACTTGCTGCGGCAATAGATGGAAATGATAATTATGATTTCACCTTGGCAATTGATGGAATCAGTGAGGATCAAATTAAAAACTTAGAAGATTATGATCTGGCCATTTTATTCCATCTTCCTAACATTAATAATTCTTTCGATGTCGAAATCAGGAAACTAAAAAATTCTGAGGTGCCACTTTGGTTTGTAACAGATCCAAAATTAAATGTCAGGCGGCATAATGAGTTAAATGAATCAGTGAATTTGGTACCTTCTTCCGAATCTGATCAAGCCTTTGCTGTATTTAATTCAAATTTTGATTTGTTTGAATTGAGTAATGAACATAAGGAGTTATTGGAAGATTTTCCTCCCGTTTCTATGCCATTTGCAAAGCATAATTTTCATCCATTGTCTAAAGCCTTATTCCTAAAAAGAGTTGGGAATGTTTATACAGAAGAGCCTGTTTTTGTGTTTTATAATAATAATGATATTCGGCAGGCTACACTATTAATTCAAGATTTTAGAATCTGGCGAATGGTTGAGTATTTGAATACCCAAAAGCATGAATTTTTCGATGATTGGGTGATGAAAAGTATTCGATATTTAACAGCAAAAAATCAGAAAGACCGGTTTAAAGTATTTCCAAAAAAAGAAGCTTTTGCTGATAATGAAAAGATTGAATTTCAAGTAGAGATTTATAATGAAGTATATGATCGTATATATGGTATTCCTGTTCAATTGGAAATAAACTCTTCCAAGGATAGTGTTTTTAATTATGAATTTACTCCTGACAGATTGAAACCAGATTTTATAGTGGGAAATTTGCCTGGAGGAATTTATAAATATAAAGCATCCGCCACTATTCAAGGTAAAGGATTTGAAAGTAGTGGGCAGTTTGTAGTAGAGAAATTTGATATGGAAAGCCAAAACCTTCAAGCCAATTTTAATTTACTTAAAAGAGTTGCAGATAAGAATGAGGGTAAATTCTTTTATTCAAATCAAATAAGTGAATTACAAGATTATTTAAATGCTAAGGAGTATCCTAGAGTACTTAGTGGGGAAAGTGAAACAGTTCCACTCACCCAAAATTTAATCCCATACATATTAATTTTCCTTTTAGTTTTCGGGGAATGGTTTATCAGAAGATATTTCGGTTCATATTAAAGCTAGTTTGGAATAGAGTTTTAGGTATTATAAATCTAAATTAATTTACGATTAGCTTTATAGGCATATTTGTAGAAATAAAATCGGTCTTCGGTACTGACCTAATAGAGCGCTATAGGGTGATAAATGGAATGCTTAGGTCAGACTATATTCAAATCGGACATAGATTCTTATTGTTACTTTTACTAATGATTCGGGTTAAACTGATAAAAATCATAGTTCTTAAATAATTTTCAAAATTGATGTGAAATGAACAGAAATTTATGTGATTTACGCATAGCTAAGCCGTAATTTGTTTTTACATTTATGAAAATATCAATTAAACGCTTTGTATTTTAAATGATTACTTTAAAATATTATAGCTAATCCATTGGTTTTTAACAAAATATAGTAATATTGCAATCAGCAAATAATAGGTAGGAATAAAATGATGAGAAAAATACTAAGTGCAGTCGTTGTTTTGGCTGTAATGTCGCTAGCTTATTTTTACACATTTGAATATAATTCAATAGATGAAATTCAATCTAAAATTGAGACAACTTCAGATTCTTTAGCCACTGAACCTTTACAGATGGCTCCTACTATTTTATATGGTATGGTGGTAGATTCTTTTCAAGTTGAAGAACATGCCGTAAAGCGTAATCAAAGTATTTCTGATATTTTATTAGCTTATAATGTATCCCATCAAACAATTTTCCAATTAGCTAATCTTTCTAAAAATGTGTTTGATGTTAGGAAAATAGCCCCTAACAAAAAATATACTGTAATTTATCAAGAAGAGGATTCTTTTCCATCTGCAAAGGCATTGGTTTATGAACCAAACCCTGAAGAATATGTGGTTTTCAATTTGAAAGATTCTATAAAAGTCTATGTTGAGAAAAGACCAGTCACGATTGAGGAAAAAGCTATCAGTGGAACAATTCAATCCTCATTATATGAAGAGATATTAAAGAATGGAGGTACTCCAGAACTAGTCGATTTAGTGGCCGATATGTATGGCTGGCAAATTGATTTCACTAAAATTTATCCTGGAGATCAGTTTAAAGTGCTTTATAGAGAAAGAGTAATTGATGGGAATGCAGTTGGTATTGAAGAAATTATTGGTGCGGAATTAATACATTATAATAATCCTTTTTTATCTATTGCATTTGATCAAGGCGATGGCATTGATTATTTTGATGAAGAAGGCAAAAGTTTAAGAAAAGCCTTTTTACGTTATCCTGTGAAATTCACAAGAATTAGTTCAAGATATACCGCAAAACGATATCATCCGGTTCAAAAAAGGTATAAAGCTCATTTGGGAACTGATTATGCAGCACCAACTGGCACTCCAATTTATGCTGCAGGAGATGGAGTAATCACTAAAGCACGATATGAGAAATACAATGGACGGAATGTGAAAATTCGTCACAATGCAACTTATTCAACGCAGTATTTGCACATGTCACGCATTGCAAGTGGGATTAAACCTGGTGGAAAAGTTAAGCAAGGTCAATTGATTGGATATGTAGGATCAACAGGTTTAGCAACAGGTCCTCATTTATGCTATAGATTCTGGAAGAATGGAAGGCAAGTTGATGCTATGAAAGTAGATCTACCGCCTTCTGAGCCAATAAAAGAAGATTACCTTACTAATTTCTCCCGATATAAAGGCTTTGTAAAATCAAAGTTGGATGAAATTCCTTATCCAGAAAGTGAGGAGGAAGTTTTAATGGCTAAGATGCAATAAAATTGGATGCAGTTCTTTATCTTTTGACTTTGGAATAAAAGAAGATAAAAACTGAACTGAATGAATTGCGTAAGGAGATTTCTGCTCTTCATATTTTTAATAACTATTAACCAATCGCTTTTATCTCAAAAAGTAGGTTTAGTGCTTAGTGGAGGAGGAGCTAAAGGTTTAGCTCACATTGGAGTGCTAAAAGCTTTAGAAGAAAATGATATTCCCATAGATTATATTTTAGGCACATCCATGGGTGGCGTAGTGGGTGGGTTTTATGCCTCTGGATACAGTGCTTTAGAAATAGATTCCATTGCAAGATCCTCAGAATTCCAAAATTGGATAAACGGTACATTTCCTGATAATTTCAATACCTTTTATTTTGAAGGAGAACCAAACCCAAGCTGGCTAGAAGTTAATTTAGGGGTAGATTCTACTTTTGAAGCAAATTTTCGACCTCAGGTAGCAAATGATTTGATTTTGAATTTCAAATTAGCTGAGTTTACCGCAAAAGCTAATCAAGTTGCTGGGGAAGATTTTGATAATCTCTTTGTTCCATTTAAGGCTGTAGGTGCTGAAATTTTCACTCAAAAATCTATTTATATGGATTCTGGAAAATTAGGGGAAGCGCTGAGAGCAACCATGTCCGTTCCATTTGTTTATAAACCCGTTAAGATTGATGGAGAATATATTTTTGATGGAGGTATTTATGATAATTTTCCCGCCCATCATATACGTGAAGCTTATGACCCCGATTTTCTTATAGGCGTTAATGTTTCCACCAAAATTTTTGAAGAATATCCTGAAAATGATAAGAAACTAATTTCTACATCCTTGTTATATATGATTATGGATAAGGTTGATCCCAAAGATTTAGGAGAAAAGCATGTGTTTATTGAGCCAAATTTAGAGGGTATAACCGGTTTTGATTTTTCAAAAGCCCCTCAAATTATTGATAGTGGTTATGTGGCAGCAAATAAGTT
>QNXU01000455.1 GCA_003973485.1 Bacteroidota bacterium
GCGGATGCTGTATTAATTAGATCTGTTGAACCATTAGTGGGCATTGATAAAATGCTTGAAAGAAGAAATATGAAGTCCGATAATCCCAAGACATTTGCAGGCCCAGGTAAATTATCCCAAGCATTAGGAATAGACAAATCGTTTAATGGGGTTGATTTAGTGAATAGTCAGCTGATTTATTTGGCTGACAAAGAAATAGATAAGGGAGAGGTAATTAAAACTACTCGTATAGGCATAGACTATGCTGAAGAAGATGCCTTTTTGCCTTGGAGATTTTATATTTCAGGAAATAAATATGTTAGTAAGTACATATAATATTTATTTTTTTTAAATTGAAGTTAAAATAAAATTAGACATGGATAAATTTTTATGCCCTATAGATTTTTCAGCCTATTCCTTAAATGCCTTAGAGTATGCGGCTAAAATATTACAGGTTAGAAAGGGCAGCATGACACTTATCCATATATTTTCAGAGAAAGAATTTTTACATGCATTAGATGATGAAAAATCCGATTTTAATGATTTAAAGGATCATGCCAAAGAAAAGCTTTATCATTTGGCTGATGAAATAGAAAAGGAGTATGGCTTTGATTGTGATGTAGTATTATCGATTGGAGAGCTAAATAATTCTATTAGCAAATATGCACTTGAAAATGATTTTGATTTAATCGTTATGGGAACTCAAGGTAATGGCTATAACAGAAAAACAATTATCGGAAGTCGTACTATTAGAACAGTTGAAAACAGTATTACACCTGTTTTAACCATTCCGCTAGAAGCTGAATTTAAAGGTTGGAATTCTGTAGTTTATGCATCTGATTATTCGGAAAAAGATAAGGTTATTATGCAAAAACTAGTCAGTTTTATCTACAGTTTTAGAAGCAGAATCCGCTTTGTACATGTTAGTCACTCTAAAAATAAGATGAATGAGAAGAGTTATCAGTCATTTAAGGAAGAGTTGTCTAGTTTTTTAGGATACGATAAAATCAGTTATTATTTAAAGGAGTATAAAAAGGATATAAGTAGCGGGATAGAAGAATTTGTCTTTGAGCAAAATGGTGATTTATTGGTTCTATTAAAGAGAAAGAGGAATTTCTTGGAAAAATTAATTGGCAATAGTGTTTCAGCGGAAGTTTCCTATTTAAGTACTCACCCATTATTGATTTATCATGAAGAATCATAAAACTATTTCAATTGAATTTAAGAGTGAAATAGACTTTAAAATCTGAATGTAATAATTGTTAATATTTTGAAACATTTTTATATTTGATTTTGAAATTTTAAGAATGTCTACCTAGAATAATTTTTTTGATTTAAAATGAATAATAAGTCTGTAACTATTTGAAAAACAATTGATAAAGATTTATTCATTCTTTCTTACATTCTTAGGTATTATATTAATTTGTAGTAGATTAGTACTTTGAAAATTTCATACAGTTGTTATTTATATTAAATATTATAAAGATTGAGCGTAATATTTGTATATAATGATAATTGTAATGTTTTATGATTTACAATAACTTGTAAGTGCTTAATTAATAAAGAATGAGAGTCGTATTATTTTTATTCATATCATTTTTTTTTAGCCTAAAAGGTGTTTCTCAAGAAAGTCCTGTTCTTATAGATTCACTTGAAAGCATTTATGATGATATTTCACCAGTAGTAAGTCCAGATGGAACCTATCTATATTTTACGAAAAAAAATCATCCTGAAAATAAAGGCGGAGAAAGAGATCCAGGCGATATTTGGTATGCTCAGGCTGAAAATGGTGTTTGGAAATCGGCAAAGCGTTTAGAAGGCCCCATCAATAATACCAACTTCAATGCAGTGATAGGGATAACTCCAAATGGAAATATTATGTATGTGGTGGGCAATTATAAAAGCCCAAGAAAAGGCGGTGTTTCCTTCTCTCGAAAAATTGGTGAAAACTGGAGTGAACCTCAACCAATTGATATACCTTATTTTAAAAATAAATCCGATCATTTATCCGGAAGTTTGAGTGAAGATGGTAAAATAATGGTGCTGAGTTTAGAGAGTTTTGGTAGTAGGGGGAATGAAGATATTTATTATACATTTAGAAAATCCATTGATGAATGGACAGAGTTAAGAAATTTAGGAGTTGATATTAATACTGAGGCTCAAGAACTAACTCCTTATTTAGCGAAAGACAACAAAACTTTATTTTTCAGTTCAAACGGTAGAGGAGGAAAAGGTAGCAGAGATGTGTTTTATAGCAAAAGACAGGATGCTACTTGGACTACATGGTCGGAAGTTAAAAACTTAGAAAATATTAATACACAAGGAGCAGACTGGTACTTTAGATTGGTGGATGAAAGTGAAAAAGCTGTTTTGGTCAATACAGTAAATAGCATTGGCCTAGGGAATATTTTAATGACCAATACTCCAGAAGAGGTGGAAATAGAGCCGGAAATTGAAAAAAGTATGACGGCTTCATCACAGTCAGTATTGCCTTTTAAAAATAATGATAACGCATCCAAAAATAGAGAAAAAATAAAAGTGAAGTTTGATGTAGTAGATGGGTTTACTGGAAATCAATTAAAACCTCAATTGCTCATTAAAGGGATAAATGAAATGAGTAAAAGTTCTTATTCTGAAATTGTAATGGGGAAAACATCATCATACCAAACCAAGCTTTTTAAAGATTCTATATATACCATTGATATCTCTGTGGAAGGCTATTTGGATGATAAACAAATCATTAAAACAGATACAATTGAAAATAGTGCAACAGTTAAACTTGAATTACTGAGTTTGAAAGAAGGAACCACTATTCAATTGAAGAGTGTACTTTTTAAAAGAGGTACTTCTGAAATTAAAGATGGCTCTTTTGAAGAATTGGATAGGGTTTATACCATGTTAAAGAAAAATCCAACTATTGAAATAGAATTAGCTGGTCATACTGATAATACAGGAAGTGCAAAATTAAATATAGAACTATCACAAAAGAGATCCGATAGAATCAAACAATATTTGGTTGATAAAGGAATAGATCCTAAACGATTAGAAAGTAAAGGATACGGAGGAGCTCGCCCAATAGCAAGTAATAAATCGGAAGCTACAAGAAAACTGAACCGCAGAGTAGAATTTACAATTATTAAAATTTAATGTTATTTAATGCTTACAGATGAGCTTAGCTTGAGGGAAAGAAAGGCAGCAAAATTGAAGTTGTTGATTTTGAGTCTTGCTAAAGAAATGCTTTTGAATAAGAATTTTAGTGATATACATGTAACTGAAATTTGTAAAGAAGCTAATATTTCTAAAGTTACTTTTTTTCGATATTTCCCCCAGAAGGAAGATTTGTTATTGTATTTTATGCGAGTATGGTCTTTTGAAATTAGCGTAAGCTTGGAAAAACAAGGCTTAAAGGGATTGAAAGCAGTAAATTACATCTATGATCGGTATGGGGATTTATGCGAACGATACGGTTCCATGATTTTACATTTGATAAAATATCATGCTGCATCTTCTAAAGTATTAAAGCCAATCAGTATTAAGAAAGCAGAAAAGTACCTTTTGTTTCCAGATTTTGAGGGTGTTAAACAAATGGAAGTCCTTTCTTTTGATAAGTTATTAGAAAAGTATCTCTTGGAGGCTATTTTTCAAACTGAAATTACCAAAAGTTCTAATGTCAATGATATGGTAGGGATGCTATTGACCAATACTTATGGTTCAATTTTAGTTGCAAAAATGAAACAATTGCCCGTAAAAGCACTTCTCAAGAAAAATATTAACGCGATTCTGGAAACTTTTTGAATAATATTATTTCCTGCCTATCTCTTCATCATTTTTCATTATTTTTACTGCAAATAATTTAATATGAAAATCACAGAATTTTTAAAACATAACTATCGCCATTTTAATGCTGCTGCACTTATTGATGCCGCAGATGCATACAAAGATCATGTGGAATCTGGTAAAAAGATGTTAGTATCTTTAGCTGGTGCAATGTCTACGGCAGAGCTCGGCATTTCTTTTGCTGAAATGATCCGACAAGATAAGGTGCAGATCATAAGTTGTACTGGTGCCAATCTTGAAGAAGATTTGATGAATTTAGTAGCTCACAGTCACTATAAAAGAGTACCTAACTATAGAGACCTAACACCACAACAAGAATGGGATTTGTTAGAAAAGGGACTCAATAGAGTAACCGATACTTGTATTCCGGAAGAAGAAGCTTTCAGAAGATTGCAACAGCATATTTTTGAAATCTGGAAGGATGCTGAAGAAAAGGGAGAACGATATTTTCCGCATGAATTTATGTATAAATTGATTCGATCAGGTGTATTGGAGCAATACTATGAAATTGACCCTAAAAACAGCTGGATGTTGGCAGCTGCAGAGAAGAACTTGCCAATTATAGTTCCAGGCTGGGAGGACAGCACAATGGGGAATATTTTCGCCAGCTATTGCGTAAAAGGAGAGTTGAAACCATCCACGATGAAGTCAGGAATTGAATATATGACTTTCTTAGCCGATTGGTATAAAAATAACGCAGGTACCGATGGTGTAGGTTTTTTCCAAATAGGAGGGGGTATTGCTGGAGATTTCCCAATCTGTGTGGTTCCAATGCTATATCAAGATTTAGAATATACTGACGTTCCGTTTTGGAGCTATTTCTGTCAAATTTCCGACTCTACTACTAGTTATGGTTCTTATTCAGGGGCAGTACCTAATGAAAAAATAACATGGGGTAAATTAGATATTAATACACCCAAATTTATTGTAGAATCAGATGCCACTATTGTTGCACCATTGATTTTTGCTATTGTTTTAGGGCAGTAAAGCTAAGCATTGTATAGTGCTATTTACAGTGAAAAAGCCTGCATGATCTTATCTTGCAGGCTTTTTTATGATTTGATTCCATGGTGGGTGGCGCACGGACTATTTATTCTAGTTAGCTACCTTTCTGCTTCCGCTAGGTGAGCCACCGACTGGGGTTATCAGATTTTTTTGTCTAAAAATTTGATAAAAGTAGGTAATCAATATTTCAATATAAACTCCTGCAAATTATCCGAACGTTCTAGCTCAAGCTTTTTTCTCAGCCTGTAGCGTGCGATTTCTACGCCTCGAACTGATATGTTCAATAAATTGGCTATTTCTTTAGTGCTAAGGTTCATGCGTAAATACGCACTTAATTTCATTTCCTGAGGGCTTAGGTCAGGGTAGTCTTTTTGCCATCTTTTGATGAAGTCACCATGTACCTGATCAAAATGAATAGAGAAATGTTCCCAATCCTCATCTGCCGAAATGTTTTTATCAATGTTGTGAATTACCCTGCTTATTTCATGTTTAACCTCTTGATTTTTACTTCGCTTGGAAATATTGTTCAAGTTTGTTTTTATACTGTTGATAAAACTATTTTTATTAATCAAATGCATGGTTGAGGTCGCTAATTCTTTGTTTTTCAGTTTAATCTCTGATTTTAGCTTTTCATTTTTTAAGTGTTCTAACTTTTGTTCAGAGGTTTTTAATTCACTATCGATTCTAGTGATTTCTTTTTCTTTCTCTTCCGTTATAATTTCAGTTTTCTTTTTATATCGTAATTCGAAAATTAGAAATATTAGAACTGAAGTGATTAAAGCAAGAAAAATATAAAGTCCATAAGCCCAAGTTGTGCGATACCAAGGAGGTAAAATAGTGAATTCGTATGTTGCTATATTGCTGATTTGTCCATGGATATTTTTTGCTCTAACATGAAAGGTATAGTCTCCCTCTGTTAGGTTAGTATATTCCTTAGCAGTTCTGAATGACCAGTCACTATAATTCTCTTCATTATTTTCAAGCCAATATTGGTATTCATTTTGAAATTGACCATTCATATATGGCGCGCTATATTCAATTCTTATGGAGTTATCTTTAAAAGGAATTTTTATATCCTTATTAATCTGTTCAAAACTAACATTTTGACCGTCCATTTGCCTTCCATAAGTTATAATAGAGTCTTCCTTCGAATTGGATATGCTGATTTTTGTAAAGATTACATTATATTCTATTTCTTGTAATTTTTGAACTGCGTTATCAAAGTGAATAAAACCTTCCTTTGCTGCAAATAAAACCTTATTAGCTTCTAATGTGATGATATTATGTAAATCATCGTTAAGCACATTTCTCAATTGATTGAATACAGCCGTGTGTTTTTGATAATTGCCATTAGTCCTTTTTTCTAAAACTCCTGTTTCATTTGTGCTAACAAAATAGATGTTTCCTAAAGCATCTTCCGCAAAGCTTACAATTTGTACATTTTCTGGAAAGTGATTAGATAAGAATGAAGATTTTATAAATCGATCTTTCTTTTTGTCATATTCATATATTCCGCTTTCTGTTGAAAAAATCAGTTGATTATTCAACCTCCATACATTTATGAGTACTTTTGAGGGTAATCCCTTTTCCTTTCCATAGTATTCTGATTTTACAGATTTTAAATCTTCAGATAAATTGATTTTATAAACCCCTTTATAGCCATGTGTCATCCATATATTTCCTTCTTCATCTTCTTCCATCACTCTCGATGATTCTTCAAAACCTTCTAATTTATGAAGAAAAACAAGCCCATTTTTTGTTTTTTCAAATAGTGATAAGCCTTTATAATTTCCTTGTAATACGTATTTTGGATATTTTCTCAAATCAAGTAGAGTCCATGTTCCAGGTATGTCAGCAAGTTTTTTAGCCGTTCCATTTTTAATATTATATGTCCCAGAGTGATGTCCCATTATTATGGAATTGTGTAAGTGTTTGATATTATAGACTTGTCCGGTTGTGTTTTCTACTTTTTGAAAAGTGGTATTTTTATGTTGAATATTTTTAAAATATAAACCATTATTTGTTCCGAGGTAGAGAGTATCTCTTAATAATAAGGCGTCATATCCAGTTCCTGGCAATCCAGTTTGCTCATTTACATGCTCAAATGGAGAGTTCAGAGCAACTGATGAAATGCCATTGTTATGTCCAAGCCATAAATTGCCTTGAATGTCTTCAAATAAGGAGAGTACTGTTCTGTTTTCAATTCCTCTGCCTTTATTGAGTTGCATTTTAATGTTTCCTTTAGTGTCTAACAGGAAAAGTCCTTCATTTTGCGTTCCAATAGCAATTTGCCCGTTTTTTAACCTAATCATTTGATTGATATTGGAATTTTGAAAGATAGATTGGTTTTGATTGTTCCAATTGCTTATGGAATTACCAGTCTTTACAAAGACTCCATTTTTAAGGGTGCTAATTAATAATTGGTTATTACTAATTTCTATAATGCCGCTTATGGTCATATTTTTGAAGAACTTCCCAAATTCGGCTTGATTCACTTCACCATTTTCCATAACGGATAATCCCTTTCCAGCCTGGTTCAGATAAAGTTGATGATTTACTAGGAAAAAGTTGTCTGGATCAGTTTCAGGGTTAACTATATCTAATAATTCTCCTGATTTATTAAAAATAAATATGTCATCAAAGGTACAAAATAGGAGTTGGTCATTTTTTTTGAAAACCCGCCATGCTTCATCAAAATTTCTTTTATCTCCAGCAATGCTATCAGCTAAACTTACAAAAGTCAGTTTGCCTAAATTATCGGGTATATAATAACCAAAATCACCTTGTGCGGCTATATAGATTTTGCCATCGGTATCTACAAATACATCTCTACATTTTGTTCCGCTTTCTAAAGAATATTTATTCCAATTAGTGCCATCAAATTCTAATAATCCAAAGTTGTTAGCTACATATAATAGTCCATTTTGGCTTTGAGTAATCTTCCAATTTTGTATTCCTCCATGATAATCTTGGCTAGAATAGTATTTGTAAAATGGATAGCCAATGAATTGCCCATAACTATAATTCACTATTAGAAATAAGCTAATTAATATAAATAGTATCTTAAATTTCCCTGTCATTTCCTTGATGTTAATAGGATACAATTTAATAAAATATGGTAAGATTGTAGTAATTGAGGTGAAAATACTATAGAAAAAACCAGATCGTTGTAGTAGCAATAAATAGGCTTTAATTTCATTTAAAACCATTTTATACATACAAATGATGTGGTTTTGAGAAATATAATTTTAGGCTTTGATGTATTTATGATGTATGCCTATAATTTGTATACTTTTATAATTAATGGTCATTTGGTCTATGCTTTTGCAATAAGGGCAGATTGAATTTTAATCGTATAATAATCGAATGACTATGAAACACATTTTAACCTTATTTTTATTAGTTCTATACAGCTTTTTGAGTATAGCACAAGACAGAACAGTTTCTGGTACTGTTACTGATGAAAATGGTGAGCCACTTCCTGGTGTTAATATTATGATAGTGGGAACATCATCAGGAACCACTACTGATTTTGATGGAAATTATAAATTATCTGTAAATGAAAATGCAGAACTTAAATACAGTTTTATTGGATATAAAACAATTACAGAAAATGTAAATGGAAGGTCTACTATTGATATTCAAATGGTTTCCGATTTTGAATCATTAAGTGAAGTTGTAGTAGTTGGATATGGTAGTCAAAAGAAATCAGTCGCTTCAGCAGCTATAGCTACTGCCGATGTTGAGGCAATGGAGAAATTAAGTGTTCCAAATGTTGGACGTTCTTTGCAAGGTCTTGTTAATGGTGTCTCAGTTAGTGGGGTTTCAGGTCAGCCTGGTAATAACCCCACTATACTTATTAGAGGGGTAGGAAGTAATTCAAATAACCGTCCTTTGGTTGTTATTGACGGTCTACAAACTCAAGTTGAAAATCTAAATGCACTTTCTCCAAGTGATATTGAATCTATTCAAGTATTAAAAGATGCAGCTTCAACTGCTATTTACGGTACAAGAGGCGCTAATGGTGTTATTGTTGTTAAAACCAAATCTGGAAAGCCTGGTCAAATGACTTTAAATTATAATGGCTCATACTTTATTCAATCTGCTTGGAAAACACCGCAAATGCTTAATGCTGAGCAATACGTTGATATAATTAATGAGAAATATGAAAATGGAAATACAAATTTACCATTAGGATTCCCGGATAGAGGAACTACGCCAGCAATCGATACTGATTGGATGGATAGACTTTTTACTGATGGTGGTATTCAAAACCATAACATTTCATTAAGCAAAGGTACTGAAAATGGGCATTTATTTGCTTCCATGACTTACACTGGTCAAGAGGGTATTATTGCTCCTGAGAAATCTTATTTTGATCGTTTAACAGTAAGATTAAATTCAGAAACTGAGGTTACAGATTTTATCAAATTCGGTCAAAACCTAGCGGTTACAGCAACTAGATCTAGTGCTATTCCAGAAAATAACGAATTTGGAACACCTATCGCAGATGCCATTGTTTATGATCCTTTAACTCCTGTTTTTGATAATAATGCACAATTTGGATTTGCTCAGTCTCCTTATGTACAAAAGGAATATATTAATCCTTTTAGTAGAATTTTTATAAATAATAGCGAAACAGCTTCCGAGCAAATTTTTGGTAATGCATTTTTAGAAATTAAACCTGTAAGTTGGTTAAAATTAAAAACTGATTTGGGTGTAAATAGATATAGTCAAATAGTGGATAATTATGCACCTGCTTATCAATTAACCCCCGCATTTTTTAACGACAATAGTTTAGTAGGAAACCAAAGCTACAGTAATTTTAGATGGCAATGGGAAAATTACGCAACAGTTACTAAAGATTTTGGATTACATAATGTAGAAGCTGTATTAGGTTCTACTGCAATACGTTTTACTGAAAAATCATTTGGAGCTTCAGGTCAAAACTTGCCAATTGAGGCTGTAGAAAATGAGAATTTAAGATACGTTAATTTAACACCTGATTCATCTAGAAGGTCTTATGGTGGTGCTAGTGCGCCAAGAATTAATTCAAGTATATTTTTCAGAACTTTATATAATTACGATGAAAAATATTTGGCTACTGTTTCATTCCGTAGAGATGGATCTTCAAATTTTGGAAGTGAATATAGATTTGTAATTTTCCCTTCTTTCTCTGCTGGTTGGGTAGCTTCCAATGAAAGTTTCTTTAATATTCCTAAAGTTGATTTTGCAAAACTTAGAGTTAGTTATGGTTCCAACGGAAGTGATAATATTGGAGCTTTCAACTATACGAGTTTAATTACTTTTAATAGTACTTACCAATTTGGTGATGCTTCAAATCAAACAATTTATTATGGAGCGGCTCCAGCTAGTTTATCAAATCCTTTTGTAAGATGGGAAGAATCTAAACAATTAGATATTGGATTAGAAACTAAATTATTTGATAACCAAGTTTCTTTTGAATTAGACTACTACAAAAAGATAACAGATGGATTGTTAATTGTTAATGGCGCTACACCAATTATTGGTGGTAATAATCCTGCATTTACCAATGTAGGACAAATAGAAAACTCTGGTTTTGAATTTAAAATTGATTATTTCAAACAAGTAGGTGAAGTAGAGTTTGGTGTTACTTTTAATGGTTCAACACTTAATAATATTGTTACAAGGGTTGATGGAAACGAAGGGTTTTTAAATGGTTATAATTGGCCTGTAAGAAATGCTTTTATAAGTAGAATGGAAGTAGGAGAACCTTTATTCTACTTTAGAGGCTATCAAGCAGATGGTATTTTCAAAGATCAAGCTGAAGTTTTTAGTCATATCAATAGCGAAGGAGATTTATTGCAGCCTAATGCAAAACCAGGTGATTTACGATATGAAGATGTAAATGGAGATGGTGATATTAATCTCGATGACTGGACAAATATTGGTGATCCTTGGGCTGATTTTACCTTTGGATTAAACTTAACTGAAGACCCTTACAAGTATATTAAACAAAGCAAAGAAGATGAA
>QNXU01000457.1 GCA_003973485.1 Bacteroidota bacterium
TAACTGTTTTTGGCTTATGTACTCGCTACGAGGTGCACGCCTTTTGGAGGATTTTTGCATTTTACCTTGCACTTGTTCTCCCTCAATTTCATGATTTTATATCAATTTTTAAACTATTGAACGTTTTTTTGTTTAAAAGCAGACCCTATTTATTTAGAAAATCAAAAGAGTAAACGTATAAGGTTAGGCATAGTTTAGAAAGCCCCTTTCAGCCGAGAGGCTGACCAGCCTATGGCTGGAATCCCCAAGGGGGAAATTTGGACTGTGCTTTAGATTCAGTGATAGCAATGAAAACAAGTGGAAGTAGGATGTGGGGTGATGGGTGCTTAAGGTCGCTCTTACAGAGCTTAGGTTAAGCTAACAGATTAAGGTTACCATAAGTTGGCTCCGATAGAGCCCAGAAATTTGTAGGTTTTAATTTCTTGTACCTTGCATTCCATCAAGTCAATTTTAGTAAATCCAAAAAATAAAATTTCCTAAGTTCCAGAGGAACGAACTTACGGTAACAATAAGTCAATAAAATATCTGTAAGTTCCGTAGGAACGACCTTATATAGCTAGCCTTGAAGAGCAATACTGAATTCAAACAAGTAAATTTCCGATTAGGACTTCCATATAGAATTCTTACTCACAATACTGTCTCAAATAATAATTCACACTACTGTCTCCCATATTTTTAGCTCTTTCCCAATCTTCACAAGCTTTAAGGTCATCTTCTAGCTGATAATGAATATTTCCTCTTAACTTATAATAAGAAGCATCTTCAGAATTTAACTCAATCGCTTTATTCAAATCCTTTAATGCTGGCTGATAATTTTCTAGCACAGCTTTTACATTTCCTCTGTAATAATAAGCAGATGCATCTTCTGGGTTTAATTGAACCACTTTATCATAGTCTTGCAATGCTCCTTCCCAATCTTCAGTTTCTTCACGTAAAATTGCTCTATTATAATATGCGTCTGTATTCTCCGGTTCTAGTGTAATGGCTTTTGAGTAATCTTCAGCTGCATATCGTACATCTCCCAAAAATAAATAGCACTGCGCTCGATATAAATAGATACTTGAATTAGATGGATCAGCCTCTGCTGCACGATTAAAATCATCTAAAGCCGCCTGGTAATCTTCAACTTCCAAATAAGACCTACCCCTTTTAAAATAGGAATCAGACTTTATGACATCTCCTTGGATAGCTCTTTCAAAATAGGAAATAGCTCCTACCCAATCTTCCAAAGCATAATAGGATTCGGCTTTGATATAAAATGCATTAGGATTAGCATCGTTTAAGTCTTCCAGCTTATCTACATCCTCAATTACACCTGCATAATTTTTCATTTCATATCTTGCTGATGCTCTATTTTCATAAGCTCTGGCATATTCACTGTCAGTTGAAATTGCTTTATCATAATCCTCAATAGCTTGCTCTATATTACCGCTTAGCTGTTTGGCCTTACCTCTATTATTAAAGTAAATCGCTTCTTCAATTCCACCTGCGATGGCAATATTGTAATCATTAATTGCACCCGTCAGATCGTCCAATCTGAATTTAGTATTCCCTCTTAAGGCATAAGCCTCATAAAGTTCTTTATCTGCTGCAATAGCTAAATTGAAATCATTTAAAGCCTTTTGCCAATTATCTAATGCATAATGAGTTTTAGCTCTTAAGAAATAAAGCTGTTCCGCTTTACTTCCAAATTCCTCCGCTTTATTAAAATCAGACAAAGCCAGTTCAAACTCTTCTTTTTGAAAATTGATTTCACCTCTATTAAAATAGGTTTCTGGATGTTTATCTCCAATGGTTACTGCCTGATTTAAATCACTATAGGCTTTGTCGATTTCACCTAAATTATAATAAGCATTTCCTCTACCATAAAAAACTTCAGCTGATTGATTTCCCGTTTGGAATGCTTGATCCATCATTTTAATGGTTTGCTCATAATTTTCGAGATTATAATAACATAACCCCATTTTCATAAAGGTGCTATTATCAGTTTGAGCTAATTCTACTGATTTTTCAAAATCATTAAGTGCCTCTTGATAAGCTTCCATTTCAAAATAAGCATTTGCTCTGTTTAGGATAGCTTGACCATAATTTTCATTGATGGAAAGTGATTGATTATAATCTTGAATAGCTTGTTCAAACTGTCCTAATTTGGCCTTAGCTTTTCCTCTATTATTGTAAATTACTTCATCCTTCTGTCCTAGTCCAATGGCTTCATCATAAGACTTAATAGCATCTTTAAATCTATCCTCACGAAACAAAGTGTTTGCATAATGATAATGAGTTTTTGGCTTTTGAGTCCCAAATCCTATTGCCCTTTGTAAAAATTTAGCTGACTCTTCATATTGTTTCCCTTCATAGAGTGCATTACCTAAATTTTCAATGACTGCTTTATCAGAAACCCCTTTATCTACCGCTTTTGTCAATTGTTCAGCTGATTGCTTGAAATTTTCTAGTTCAAAAAAAGCATTTCCCATTTTAGCATATAAAACACCTTCTGTAATTCCACCTTCTTCTGCTTTTTGGAAATCACTCACTGCTTGACGGTATTCTTTTTTATCATAGAGTATATTCCCTTTGAAATAATAAAGATCAGCATTCTTAATTCCACCACTGATGGCAGATTCCATATTTTGTAGGGCCTTATCAAATTGCTGGGTTTTGTAATAAGCTAAGCCTAACATTTCTGCCACCTCAGGACTTTTCTTTTCTGTCTTTTCTAAATCCACAATAGATGCTGAATAATTTTCTTGTTGATAATGAGCAGAACCTCTATTCAGTAAAGCTTGATCATAATCAGGTTTTTCAGCTAAAGCCAGATCATAATCAGCTATAGCTTCTGAGATTTTATCCTGTAAAAATTTAGCTTTTCCCCTATTGTTATAAATTATAGCATCTTTTGTGCCTAAATTGATGGCTTTATCATAAGACTCAACTGCCTTAATTAAATTTTGAGCACGGAAATACAAATCTCCTAAAGTAGAATAAACCTCATTTTTTTCACTTCCTAATTCAGCTGCTTTTGATAAATCTGCAATAGCTGGTTCGGCAGATTTTAATTCGTTATGCGCTAAGCCTCTTTTTTCATATAAAACCAACCTGCTTTCTCCTTGCTCTTCCGCTTTGGTTAAGGCATCTACTGCACTCTTGAAATTCCCTTGTTCATATAATGACTGCCCCAATGCAAAATATACCGATTGATTACTAATTCCACCTTGAATCGCAGAATTCAATGCTCTTGAAGCCTCCTCATAATTCTCTACCTTAAAATAGGATTGCCCAATTAACTCATAATTTTCTCCACTTCTATCTCCTGCTTGGAATGCTTGTTTTAAGTTTTCAATAGCTGAATTATAATCATCTTTATGGTAATAGGCCTTTCCTAAAGCGGAATATAATTCTGCTTCTTTTACTCCCTCATCTTTTGCTTTTTGCAAAGATGAAATGGCAGCATCCCAATTTTTATCGGCTACGGCTAAATACCCTTTATACAAAAATAATTTTTCCCCAGAAGCACCAGCAGACATAGCCCTTTCGATATTGATTTTGGCTTCTTGTGTATTTCCTGCTTCATATAAAAGCACTGCATACTGCTCAAAAACATCCGGTGATTTTGCTCCAGCAGCTATAGCTTTTTTGAAATAGGTTATTGCTCCTTCGTTTCTATTTAATTTTTGACTAGCCACAGCCGCATTTTTGAAAAGACTGCTATCGCTAACTTGAAATGATATGGCTCTTTCTAAATTTTGAAGCGCTTCTTCATAAGTTCCTTTTTCAAATTGTGCCGTTCCTAAAAGTTGAAATATTTTACCATCATTAGCTCCTCTCTGAACCGCAGCATTGAAATCAGCAATAGCTTTATCATTATTCTTTTCTTCTAAATGGGCAATTCCTCTTTTTCTATAAACTTCAGCTTCATTTTTACCCCCGTTTATAGCTTTATCAAAATTGGTGATGGCGGAAGAATAGTTTTCAGTTTGATAATAAGCTTCGGCTAAGTGTAGGAAAACATCAGCATCATTAGTTCCTGTTTGAATTGCTTTCTCATAATCCTTAATGGAGTTTTCCCAATCTTCAGTTTTATAATATGCAGCTCCCCTATTTTCTAAAGCCGTTTGATAATTAGCTTTTAATCCTAATGAGGTTGTATAATCTTTAATTGCATCTTCATATTTTTCAGTCAGAAATTTAGCTTTTCCTCTATTATTGAAAAGTAATTCCGACTCATAGCCTAATTTTTCAGCTTGATCGTAAGCAGTTATGGCTTTTGCAAAAGCATCATTTTTAAAATGGGCATTTCCCAAATAGTAGCTGACTTGAGGATCTTCATATTTCAATTCAACTGATTTCTCCAAATCTGGAATGGCCTGATCCAACTGATCTAATTCATAATGTGCAATTCCTTTATAGGCATGCCATTTGGCTTCATTTACTTTTTCATCTTGCCCTTGAGCAAAATCATTGATAGCTTCTGTATATTTTTTTTGCTCGAAGTAGGCAAAAGCTCTAATTGAATATGCTCTTGGATTAGACTTTATCTTAAAGGCATTTGTTAAATTACTGATGGTTTTATCATAATTCTCAGCCTCAAAAGCGGAGAAGCCTGCCATTTTCCATGCAAAATCATCTTTCGGATTTTTATTGGCAAAATCTTCAAAAGCATTTAATGCACTTGGCCATTCTTCATTTGCATAAGCATTTAAGGCTGATAATAAATGTCCATTTACATTAATCCTTTGAGTGAAATTTGAGAATCCGTTAGTGATAGAATTGGCATTTTCTAAACGGCCTAAATCGATAATTACTGCACCATTTACACCATTTGCTTCATTCAAAATAATTCCAGCTACTGCATTTCCGGAAAGCACTGCTGCACCAATCATTGATTTATTTAAGTTATCAGGAATTACAGCAAACTGACCATATCCTTCAATTTCTACTGATTTAGAAATTTTAACATCTTTCTTTTCCGTTTTCTGAATATCGATTGATTGTAATAAAGTTAAGGAGCTTCCCTCCTCAAAATTTCCAGCTTTGATGGATGCCTTTTGAAATTTGGTGCTCAAATTATTATCTACTGCAAATTTCACTAAACCAGTAGCAGGATCGTGTGCATTGAAAGTAGAAATATTGTGCACACTACTGTCTTGTGTAAAGACTTTAGCACTAGTGGCGCCTATAAATAAATTTTGATGGGTAGCACCCGTCCCTTGACCATCCAGAATAATGGCTGTTCCTTTTTGCAAAGGTTGACCTGAATTATCATAAGTCTGTACAAAATACAAACTTTGCTCAACCTGCGAATAAGCAAGTAGAGAACAGATTGAAAAAATAATGGTGAATATATTTCTGTAAATTTTCAGCATAAATCAAAGATTTAAAAAGATTGACGAAAATTATTGAATTTTTGGCGTTTATGGAAGAAAATAACCGCTTTAGTTATTCATCTTGTTAAAAGAAATTCAGTTGAGTATATTGAATTCGAAATTAAATAATCAAACTATGAAAAAGACTTACCAATATTATTTCAGCATTTTACTTTTACTGTTTATTAGCTCTTGCGAACCAACCACCAGGGAATCTGCTGAAGAAAGAGAAGTAAAAACTGAGGAAAAAGAAATTGAACAAGGGCCGATTAGCCTTGTAATTCATGGAGGAGCTGGAACTATCAAGCGAGAAAACATGACTGAAGAGCAGGATGCGGAATATAGAGCCAAACTTGCTGAAGCCTTAGAAGCTGGATATGCAAAACTTGAATCTGGTGCACCAGCAATGGATGCAGTTATCGCAGCTATTCAAATTATGGAGGAATCTCCACTTTTCAACGCTGGAGTCGGTGCCGTTTTCACGAATGAAGGTAAAAATGAGCTAGATGCAGCCGTTATGGATGGTAAAACCAGAAATGCAGGTGCAGTAGCTGGCGTTTCGACTATTAAAAGTCCAATTCAAGCAGCACTTTCTGTTATGGAGGATAGTCCGCATGTGATGATGGCAGGAAAAGGAGCTGAAAAATTTGCAGACGAACAAGGACTAGAATTGGTTGATCCTGAATATTTCTTTACCCAAAATAGATATGATGCTTTACAAAGAGTGAAAAAAAGGGAAGAAGAAAAAGATAGAAAATCAGCTTTGTTAGATTTCCCAGATAGCAAATTTGGCACTGTTGGTTGTGTGGCTTTGGATAAAGATGGAAACATAGCAGCAGGAACTTCTACGGGAGGCATGACCAATAAAAGATATGGCAGAATTGGAGATGCTCCCATAATTGCGGCAGGAACTTATGCGGACAATGAAACTTGCGGTGTTTCAGCAACTGGACATGGTGAATATTTTATTCGTTCTGTAGTGGCTTATGATGTAGCAGCCAAAATGAAATATGCAGGAATGAGCCTCGATGCAGCGGCAAATAAAATTGTTTATGAAGAATTAGTAGAATTTGGTGGTTCAGGTGGCTTTATAGCACTTGATAGAGCTGGGAATATTACTATGCCATTCAATACCTCAGGAATGTACCGAGGATATATGAATGAAAAAGGCTCACCTAAAGTTTTCATTTATAAAGATGAAGAATAAGATTTAAACCAGATACTAATTCAAAATGAAGCCATGTCTTAAAAATTAGGCATGGCTTTTTTATAAAAGTAAAAAGACCTACCGACATTCATCTGATTTAATTACTTAAGTATATTACGTATAACTCAAATTTCTTGTTGAATTTATGTTTACCCCTCCAACTGTAATACTTAAACAAAAATGTATTTTTCAAAGATAATCCTTCAATAACTTGGTAAGATGGTAAAACTCAATTATGTTAATATCTGAAAATTAAAAATTGAAGAATAATTCATAAAACAGCTCTAGTTTAATTAAACAAACAAGATTAGGTTATTTTAAATTTAAATAACGTAGAAAATATATAAATCAATTGAAAAGTTTCTTAAAACTACCTTAGCTGACTAATAGATAATAAATGTATTATTCTAATTTCAAAAGTTCAAAAAGATTGAAATTATCCAAGTCAAATACATTCGTCTAAAATAAGCTCTTAGATGTGAGATTTGATTGAATTTCAGCTACCTTGTAGTATTAACAATAATTTATGAATAAGAACACAGTAAAATTTAACGCAAACGACAATCCCGAATTTGTAAGTACACTAAGAACCAGAGTTAACCAGTATTTTAAAGACAATAATTTGTCTAAATATGCCAATAATGCCATGAGAGCAAAAACTGTTTTCATGCTTTTACTATATTTTATCCCCTTAGCATTCTTGCTTTCTGGAATGGTCAGCAGTTTTGCTATTGCTTTTCCGTTATATATCATCATGGGCTTTGGAATGGCAGGAATTGGATTATGTGTAATGCATGATGCCAATCATGGAGTTTATTCCAAAAACAATAAAGTTAACAGAGCTTTGGGCTTTACAGCCAATTTCCTTGGTGCTTATCATATCAACTGGAAAATACAACATAATGTATTGCATCATTCTTTCACCAATATTGATGAATATGATGAAGATATTGATAAAAAAGGAATCATAAGGTTTTCACCGCACCAAGAGCGTAAAGGTATTTTCAAATTCCAAGCTTACTATGCCCCACTTCTTTATGGATTGATGACATTCTACTGGCTAATAGCAAAGGACATTGATCAACTTATCAGTTATAACAAAAGAGGACTTTTAAAAGGTCAAGGATTAAGTTTCAAAAAAGCTTTAGGCTTAATGTTATTTAATAAAACTTGGTATATAGCACTGACCTTGGCGGCTCCAATTTTAATCACAGGAATAGTTTGGTGGCAAATGATTTTAGCCTTTTTATTAATGCAATTCATCAGTGGACTAGTGTTAGCCTTAGTTTTTCAACCTGCTCATGTTATTACGGAAACTGATTTCTATAAAGTAGATGAAAAAGGTAGCGTAGAAAATAATTGGGCAGTTCACCAATTGCGCACAACTTCTAATTTCGGAAATTCCTCTAAATGGTTTTCATGGATTGTAGGTGGATTAAATCACCAAATTGAACACCACTTGTTTCCTAATATTTGCCATATTCATTATGATAAAATTGCTCCTATTGTAAAACAAACCGCAAAGGAATATGGAATACCTTATCATCACCACAAATCATTTGGAGTGGCATTGAAAAGTCATTTTACTTTATTAAATCAGTTAGGGACTGGAAGTTATGACAAGAAAGTTAAAGAAATGAAAACTGCACCTATCCCTGCAGTAGCATAAGTTCTTTCTAAAAGTATTAAAGTAATTCTGAAATCCGTGATTTTAAGAAAGGCAAAACCTCTTCTTTAAACCACGGATTTTTACTTTGCCATATATTATTTCTTGGTGATGGATGAGGTAAAGGTAAAAATGCAGGACCATAATTTCGAAAGGATTTAACAGTCTCTGTTAGAGATTTTTTAGCCTTCTTTCCCAAATAATAATGCTGAGCATACTTTCCCAACAATAAAGTGAGCTCTACTTCAGGCATCTTTTGAAAAAGCTTTTCATGCCATAAAGGAGTACATATTTTCATTGGAGGCAAATCACCTGATTTCCCACTTCCAGGATAGCAGAAGCCCATCGGAATCAGTGCAAAAATATTTTCATCATAAAATATCTCCTTATCAACTCCCAACCAATTCCTTAAATTATCCCCACTTTTATCATCCCAAGGAACACCCGATTGGTGGACAACAATTCCAGGTGCTTGTCCAATAATGGCGATTTTACTTTGCGAAGATGCCTGCACTATAGGATTAGCTCCCATAGGCAGATCAGCTAAGCATTTTGTGCAATTACTTATATCATGAAGTAAATCATGCATGAATTAATAAAGCTTAGAATATTAATTATAACTACAAAACCTGTCAGGTTTACATAAATTATTAATCATGGTTTCCGGTCGGTGTGCCACCGACCGAGGTAGAATCCATGGTTGGTGGCACACCAACCATCTAATCCTCGATTAAAAACCTGACAGGTTTAAAAATGCTATAAAATGGATCTAATTAATATCTCTCTTGGCAATCAGAATATAATTTAGTCCGATACTAATGATTAACCAAGCTATTGCTATTAAAGCACTGCTCACCTTAACGAAATCCTGAATTTCCATGAATACATAGCGATGAAAAGGGATTTCAATCAAATTATTGATGGCATGAATGGGAAAAAGACCAATTAACCAATGATCATCAAATTTATAATTCAATATCCCAACCACAGCTGGCTCCAAAAAGATTGCATAGAAACACAAGCCTATAATCGCAAAACCTGCTTTTTTCATTAGCACGGAAATCAACATTGCTAGATTCAAAAAGGTTATTAGTTCAAGAAAATGAGCCAATAGAAATTCCATGTCCATCATATATAAACTAAAACTGAACCCTGAACCATAGAAAAGCCCCATTAAGGTTCCTGAAAGCCAAATGACTAACATATTAAAAAGGCTAAAAGCAAAAATCATAGTTTGCTTGGCTATTAGAAATTCAGTTGGCGACATTCCGTCAATGATGTTTTGACGAATTGTTCTATAGGAATATTCATTAGTAACCGAAATGATGACGATGAAAGCTAAGAAAAACTTCAGATATGATGCTAAATAGGTGAGATTCTGCCACACATCAGGAAAATTATAAAATGGAATGATATCAGGACTAATCCCTTGAAATTCAGCTCCCATACTAGTCATCCATGATAAAAGTAATTTTACACTACTCAAAATCAACAGCAAAAGAAGAAAATAAAGCAAAGCCAATCGAATAAAAGTCTTATAATTTTTAAGCTTTAACCATTCTATCTGTAAATATTTTAAAATCATGACTCAGCGGATAAAAGTTGTAAAAATTGTTTCTCAAGGGATTTATTAATGTAAGCTAAATGTGTTAGCACTATCCCCTTTTCGATTAAAAATTGGTGGAATTCTTGGATCGGACTATCATTGGAAAGTTGGACTTCCAATCTTCCGAAATTATTGATTTTCATATCTACAAAAGATGGAAAACTACCTACTACGGATTTCAAATTTTCCAAATCATCTGCTAATAACTCTACTCCTTCATTTCCCATTAAGCTTTCTGCTACCGTACCCTGGAATATCTTCTCTCCTTGTTTAAGAACGGCAAAATGAGTACATACTTTCTGAACCTCATCCAATAAATGACTTGCCAAAATGATGGTTTTTCCTTGCTCGGCAATCTTAATAATCAACGCTCTAATTTCAGCAATTCCTTGGGGATCTAAACCATTTGTAGGCTCATCTAAAATCAAGATTTCCGGGTCGGATAATAATGCAGAAGCAATGGCTAATCGTTGTTTCATACCGAGTGAATATGTTTTAAAAGGAGATTTAGCTCTTTGAGCCAATCCCACCTGCTCCAAAACTTCCATTATTCTACTTTCGGGTACTTCCTTAATTTTACAGACTATCTTTAAATTTTGAATCCCTGAGAGATAAGGATAAAAAGTAGGACTTTCTAAAATAGCTCCCAGCCTTCTTCTTTGAGCTGCGGTGGGTTCTTCTCCGAACCATTTATACATGCCAGAATCCTTTTGCACAACATGGGATACTGTATACCGCTCGGTAAAGCAGGTTGTTGAGTATGGGTTGAATCATAGAAGTATGTATGGAGTAACGGCCATTGGAGTAGATGAAATACAATATAAAAAGGGGCATCAGTATTTAACCCTTGTATATCAACTCAATGCCGAGTCTCGCCGACTGTTGTTTGTGGGTCAGGAACGTAAGGCAAAAACATTGTTACGCTTTTTCTGGGAGTTTGGTAAAGAACGATGTGAGAAACTGGAATTCGTATG